>CALWHN010000006.1 GCA_944380415.1 uncultured Clostridia bacterium
CAAATCAAAAAACAAATAAAAATTTCACACCACATCTGACGCTTTTGAGCCCTTCTTAATTGTCCAAGCTCTAACTTCCTTTTCGCCTGCCGTCAAAAAGCTCATAAGCCCAAGAAGGTTGTAGCTTGCCGAAACAAGTTTTTCAAGGCCGCTTTGAGTTATTCCAAGTTCTTCTTTAAAAATTGCCCTCTCTTCCTGCGGAAGCGCAGCAAGCTCTTCTTCAATTTTTGCCGAAAGCGAAATTACTTCCGCCCCTTCAGAATTTGCAATTTCAACAACTTGTTTAACATATTCGTTTTCTGGCTTTCCAATTTCGTCCTCGGCTATGTTTGCAACATATATGATTGGTTTTGAGGAGAGAAGAAAAAATGAATTTAAAATTTTCTTTTCGTCATTTGAAAGCGGAACTGTTCTTGCGCTCTTTCCCTCTTCCAAGGCTGGTTTAATCTTGCTTAAAACTTCAAACTCCTCTCGCGCGCCCTTTTCACCAACTTTAAGCATTTTTTGCGCCTTCTCAAAGCGCTTGTTAACTGTTTCTAGGTCCGCCAAAACAAGTTCCAAGTTGATAACCTCAATGTCCTTCTTTGGGTTTATGCTTCCGCTGACATGAATTATTTTCTCGTTGTCAAAACACCTGACAACGTGAACAATTGCATCAACCTCGCGAATGTGGCTTAAAAATTTGTTTCCAAGCCCTTCGCCCTTGCTTGCCCCTTCAACAAGGCCGGCAATGTCGACAAATTCAATTGTTGCGGGAACAATTTTGTTGGTGTGGTAAAGTTGTGCAAGCGCTTCAAGCCGCTCGTCTGGGACATCAACAACTCCAACGTTTGGTTCAATTGTGCAAAAAGGGTAGTTTGCGCTCTCCGCCCCTGCATTAGTAATTGCGTTAAACAGTGTGCTTTTCCCAACATTCGGAAGTCCAACAACTCCAATTTTCATCTTCTTTTTCCTCTTTTTTAACTTTAACAAATAAAATTCAAATGTAAACATAGAATATACTAAAAAGGAGAAAAAAGCAAGAGAAATGTCAATTTGGGTTGCATTAATTTTGGGCGCCGTTCAGGGACTGACGGAATTTCTTCCCGTTTCCTCAAGCGGCCATTTAACTCTTCTAAACAAGATATTTGGAATTGAAGAAAACACTTTGCTTCTTGCAGTTCTTCTCCACCTTGCAACTCTTTTTGCCGTAATCTTTGTTTTAAGAAAGGAAATTTGGGAATTAATTCGCCACCCCTTTAGCCGGGAGGCAGTTAATTTATACATTGCAACTGTTCCAACTGTTGTAATCGTTCTTCTAACAAAAGGGCTTTTGGAGGACTCCTTCACAAGCGCAAAACTTTTGCCATATTGCTTTTTAATAACGGCGGCTTTGCTTTTGGTAACCCACTTTGTTGGGAAAAGAAATCAAACAAATGGGCTTTGCTATCCAAAAGAAGGGTTTAGAAACAACACCCAATCTTCGCTTATCATGGGAATTGCCCAAGGAATTGCCGTTTTCCCGGGAATTTCAAGAAGCGGGTCCACAATTTGCGCCGGCCTACTTGCGGGAGAGCAGCGGGGGAGGGTTGCAAAGTTTTCATTTCTAATGAGCATTCCAATTATTTTGGCCTCAATGCTTTGGGAAATTGTTTCCGGAGATTTCGGACAAATTGCAACCTCTGAGATGGTTTTGCCAATTATTGTTTCCTTCCTTGCCGCATTCATAATTGGGATTCTATCAATTAAGCTTATGCTAAAAGTTGTTGAAAAGGCAAAATATTATTGGTTTTCAATTTATTTAGTTGAAATTGCAATTCTTTCATTCTTCGTTGTTTAAAAATTTTGTCTAAAAATATTCTAATTTGGCAAGAATTTTTACAGTGAGGATTTTTTATGAGAAAAACTGGAATAACTTTGGAAGAAGTTAAACAAAGGATTCGCGACCTTAAAGGTGAAAATATTTTTATGGCAATAAACCGCGGAAGAAAAAAGATGGACTATTTCAACGCGGTAATAGACTGCATCTATCCAAGCGTTTTTACAGTTAAAGTAAACGCAGCCAACCAACTTGACACTCAAACATTTTCATATTTCGACGTTTTGTGTGGAGATGTTGAAATTAAAAAGCTTTCTGGCGCTTAAAATTGGCGAAATAATTGAGGTTTTAAAGAGTAAATATTGCAAAACCGCTGAATTTGTGATAAAGTTTTTATATGTTTATCGAAAAGCTTAACGAGCAGGATTTATTTGATTTTGCTGGCTCTCTTGGATTTGTTGTTGATTCTCTTTCCAACCCGGCAAGGTTTTTCCCAAACGCAGCGACGCCTTTTGCAGTTTTAATTTGCTCTGGAAAAGACCTTTCCGAACGAATTTTGGCAAGAATCTTTCCAAGCGAACAATTGGAATATTTCTCAAACTGCGCCTCCTCTTTAAACACGGTTTTGGTTTTTGAAGATTATTCTTGCAAAACTTTTTTAAACGACCAAAATTTTTCAAAGCAATGGCAAAATTTTCTTTCAAATAAATTTGAAAATTATTCAAACGCTTTAAAAGTTGGCGAATTTTAGCAAAATTTTTTATTTTTCATAGATATTTTTTAATTTTTTTGTCTTTTTTTGTTATTTTTTAATTTTAGGAAAAATAAATTTAATTTTTTTAAATAGTTGCAGATATTTTAATTTTGTTATATAATATATCCGAAAATTATGCGAGAATAAAGTTTAGTTTTAAGGAGGTTTTATTATGAGCGAGTATGAAGTTTAGTTTTAAGGAGGTTTTATTATGAGCGAGTATGAAATTTTTAATGACGACGAGGAATATACCCCAGAGCCGCCTAGAAACAAAGAAAAAAACAACGAAGGCTGCTGTAAAAAGTTTTTTAAAGATTTGTTTACAATGGAATACATTTCTTTGTTCTTAACAGTTCTTTCAATTTTCTTTAGCTTTTTGGTTGGAATGATTCCTCTGTTTAACGCTTCGCCTTCTGCTTTTGCCGCCGTTGCTGTCTTCTTTTTGTTCAGCTTCTGCTTGGCTCTTGGCGGGCTTGTTGTTGAAGTTGTTAAAGTTGTCAAAAACAAGCAATTTAACTTTAATCTTCAAATAATTCTTGTAATTGCTTCGCTTTTAATTGCTTGTTTGGTCCTTCCACTTACCGCAAACATTGGGGCATACTATTAAAATTAAAAACCGCATTTCTGCGGTTTTTATTTTTAATTTTTTTGTTTTTGTGCAACAATTATCGAAAGGAAATTTAAATGAGCGTTTTAGAAATTATTTTTACAATTTTCGGTGTTTTGGTTGGGCTATTTTTATTGTGGGTTCTAATTGGCTTTTTAGCATATCTTTTTTCGCTTCGCCGCGGCGGCCTTGCAGGAAAATTGGTCAACAAACAGTTTATGAAAGAAATTGAAAGCTATAAAATTGATTATTCTTGGTGGAAAACAGTTCCGTCAAAAGAGGTTGAAATTAAGGCAGGTGAGGAAACTCTTGTTGGAACAGTTTTGGAAAAAAGTGGCTCTAATAAGGTTGGAATTTGCGTTCATGGCTACTACGGAAACTTTAAAGATTTAAACCCTTGGGCAAAAATTTTATACGAAGAGAATTTTAATGTAATTGCCCTGGATTTGAGGGCCCATGGAAAGAGCAGCGGTCAAAAGGTCAGCATGGGCTATTTTGACAAGGACGACATTGTTTTATGGATCAACAAAGCAATTGAAATGTTTGGAGAAGATTGCCAAATTGTTCTCTTTGGAGAGTCCATGGGCGGCGCAACTATTTTGATGACAAGCGAACTTAAACTTCCAAAAAATGTTAAGTGTGTCATTGCCGACAGTGCATATTCAAACGCCTATCAAGCTTTCGAATATATAATTGAAAAACGAGGCTTTCTTCCGGCTTTTCTCTTTCTTCCCGTTGCAAACTTTTTCTCAAAAGTTTTTGCCGATTGCGACCTTAAAAAGGCAAGCCCAATTGACAGCGTAAAAAAGTCATCTTTGCCAATTCTCTTCCTCCATGGTTTAGATGATAAATTTGTTCCCGCATATATGTCAAGGGACATGTTTGATGTTTCAAACAAGGAAATTTGCTCGCTTTATTTAACAAAAGGTGCGGGTCACATTAAAAGCTATGCCAAGGACCCTGAGGGATATAAAAAAGTTATGATGTCTTTTATTGAAAAATGGCTTAGCTGACTTTAATTTGTTTGACATTTTATTTGTATAAGTGTTAATATATTTTCTGCTTTAATAAAAGGAAGGTTGAACATGAAAAAATTTCTTTCTGCAGCGCTAGTTTTGTGTTTAATTGTTGTTGGCGTTGCCTTTGCTGGTTGCGGGCCAAAGGAAATTGTTTTACAAGGAGGGCCAGCATATGAAGACCAAATTTATGGAAACGGTGGCTTTGCTGTTACAAAGGGAGATTATCTTTACTTTACGGACGCCTATGTTTCTTCGTCCTCTTTGGGCTCATCAATAACAAATGAGCAGGGAACAGTTACCGAAACTGGGCTCTATAGGGCAGAGATGGACACAGAACTTGTTTCAGACGTTGAAACGCCGGTTTTAAAAAATGTTCAACTTATGGTTTCAAAAGTTGTTGGCTTTGAAAACATGGGGCTTTATATCTTTAAAGATAAAATCTATTTCCCTTCTCCAACAACAGAATCGGACAGCAGCGGGGTTAGATATGACCTTCTAACTTTCTATCGCTGCAATTTGGACGGCTCTAACCTTGAAGTTTTCTATCAAACAGAAAGCTTTTCAGATGGAGAGTTCTCCATGACAATGATTGACGAGCAAGTTTACCTTTTAATTTACGATGGAAATCAAATTATAATCGTAGATGAAAATGGAAGTGAAAATGTTGTTGCTTCAAACGTAACGGGCGCAGTTCTTCCTTCAAGAACAACAATTGTTTCCAACAGTGAAAATCCAAGCTCAATTGAATGCTCTGTTTACTACACTGTTGACAAAGAGAGCCAAGGAAGCATTTCTATGGGAAACATTTTGTATAGGGCAGACATTGTTTCTAAAAATGTTACAGAACTTTTAAATGAGGACAGGGTTGCAGTAACGCTTTCTTCATTGGAAGGCGGAAGACTTTTCTACACTAGAAACGAGCTTTTTGCAAACGGAACAATTTCGGATTATAACATCTACTCAAACAGCCTAGACGGTTCAAACTTCCACGCAAGTGAAATTAAACATTTCGATGACGAGACAATTTCTGTTGTTCCTTTGGGAATTTATGAGGGAAAAAATCTTGGAGTTGCATATGTTTCTGGTGACGGAAAAATCATAATTAAAAACTTGGACAACTCTGCCGGAAACGCACTTGTAAGCAGTTCAGTTACAAAAATTATTTGCAGTAGAAATGGCTATTTATATTATGTTTCTTCGAGCGCTATTTATAGAATTAGTTTAACCGATGCAGATGCAACATCAGAAAAAATTTCTGGAACGTTGACTATAAAATCGGATTATTTTGACATTGACGAAGATTTCTTCTATTTCTTTGCAGAAGATTCTTCCAAGACAAACAAAATTTCTTGTTACAGAGTTGATTTAGACAGCTCAGATAAAATTCCAGTTAAAATGGCATAGGAGGAAAAATGGAAGGCTATAATTTCCACGAGATAGAGGCAAAGTGGCAAAAAAAGTGGGAAGACGAAAAGAGATTTGTTGTTAAAAATCACGAAGAAGGGAAACAAAACGAATATGTTTTAATTGAATTCCCATATCCAAGCGGAAAAGGCCTTCACGTTGGCCATTTGAGAAGTTACACGGCTCTTGACGCCGTTGCAAGAAAGAAGAGACTTGAGGGGAAAAACGTTCTCTTCCCAATGGGCTGCGACGCCTTTGGTTTGGAAGCAGAGAGAACAGCAATTAGAGAACACAAGCTCCCTCAAGAAATTGTTGCAAGAAACATTGCAACTTTTAAAGAACAGCTCAAACAAATTGGCCTTTCTTTCGACTGGTCAAGAGAAATCAATACCTGCGACCCATCATATTACAAGTGGACGCAATGGCTTTTTATTCAGTTCTTTAAACACGGCCTTGCAGAAAAAAGAGAAACGCTTGTAAACTTTTGCAAAAATTGCGGAGTTTTGGCAAACGAAGAGGTTGAGGGCGGAAAGTGTTGCCAGTGCCACGAGGAAGTAATTCAAAAATCCAAAAGCCAGTGGATTTTAAAAATGACGGAATATGCTGACAGGCTTGCAGAGGATTTGAAACTTACAAAATATCAACAACACATAAAAACAAGCCAAATCAATTGGATTGGAAAAAGCGAAGGCGTTCAGGTTAAATTCCAAATAAAACAGGGCGGAAGCTTTGAAATTTTTACAACATGCATTGAAACAATTTATGGAATAACCTTCATGGTTCTTGCTCCTGAATCCGAAATTGTTAAATCTTTAAAGGACAAGATTGAAAATCTAGACGAAGTAAACGAATACATAAAACAAGCGGCTAAAAAGAGTGAATTTGAAAGACAAGAACTCGTTAAAGAAAAAAGCGGCTGCTTGCTAAAGGGAATAACGGCAATCAATCCTGCAAACGGAATGGAAGTTCCAGTTTACATTGGAGACTTCGTTCTTGCCGGCTATGGGACGGGCGCAGTTATGGCCGTTCCTGCCCACGACCAAAGGGATTATGATTTTGCAAAGCAAAGAAAAATTCCAATGATTCAAGTTATTGAAGGCGACATAAGAAATGGTGCGCTCGAAAAACAAGATTATTTGGGAACGGGCGCAAAGTTAATTAACTCAGGGGAGTTTAGCGGGCTTACTGTTGAAGAGGCAAAACAAAAGATAACCGAAAAATTAATTTCTCTTGGTGTTGCCAAAAAACAAGTTAATTTTAAGATGAGAGATTGGGTTTTCTCTCGCCAAAGATATTGGGGAGAACCAATTCCAATGATATATTGCGACCACTGTGGCTGGGTTCCTGTTCCAGAAGATCAGCTTCCTGTTGTCCTTCCAAATGTAGACAGCTATGAACCAACAAAGGACGGAGAAAGTCCACTTTCAGCAATTGAAAGCTTTGTTAAAACAACTTGTCCAAAGTGCGGCGCGCCTGCGCGCAGAGAAACGGACACAATGCCTGGCTGGGCGGGAAGCAGCTGGTATTTCATGAGATATTGCGATCCAAAAAATGATAAAGAGTTTGCAAGCATGGACTCTCTTCGCGCTTGGCTTCCAGTTAACATCTACAACGGCGGAAACGAACACACAACGCGCCACCTTTTGTATGCAAGATTTTGGAATAAATTTTTCTATGACATTGGAATTAGCCCGGTTTTAGAGCCGTTTGAAACAAGAATTTCCCAGGGAATAATTCTTGGAAGCAACGGGGTTAAAATGAGCAAAAGCCTTGGAAACGTTGTTGATCCAAGGGAGGTTGTTAAAGAATATGGGGCAGATTCGCTCAGGCTTTGGGAGTCTTTCATCGGCGATTACAGCGAAATGGTAAACTGGAACGACAACGGAGTTAAAGCCTGCTTCAAATTTTTAAACAGAGTTTGGGCAATGCAGGATTTCTTAGTTGATGGAGATAAATTTTCAAGCGAGCTTTCCTATGCCTTTAACTATGCAATTAAAAAAGTAACTAATGACATCAACGACATAAAGTTCAACACCGCTGTTTCTGCGCTCATGACTCTGTGCAACGAAATTTACAAAAACAGGAAGATTAACAGGGAAGAATTTAAAACTCTTTTAATTTTGCTAAATCCTTTTGCTCCTCATATAACAGAAGAACTTTGGGAGATTAACAAGTTCTCTCCTGAATTTAAAAATGTTTCTTGGCCAAACTATGACGAAAAAGCGCTTGTAAAAAATGTTATAAGCCTTCCTGTTCAAATTAATGGAAAGATGAGGGGAACAATTGAGGTTTCGCCATCGGCAGGGCAAGAAGAAATTTTGAATTTGGTTAAATCAGATTCGGTGATTTCAAAATACCTAACTGAGCCAATTAAAAAGGTGATTTTAGTTCCAAACAGAATAATAAATATAATTTGCTAGGGCTTCCTAGCAAATTTTTTTGTTGTTCGACAAAATAACAAAGTTTTTCTCTTCTTTGTAATCAACTTTTGTGTTATCCTTATCTTATCAAATAAATTTTTGGAGGGTTTATGAAAAAGTTTTTAAAGGTTTTTTTGCTTTCCTTGGTTCTCGTTCCTTGCTGTATTGTTTTTGCTGCTTGCGGAGAGAGTGATCCGTTAAAATCTGCGCCAACGGCCCAGCTTCAATCAAGGCAGGAAATTAACACTGTTGGAACATATACAGATTCATCATATGAAGAGTTTTCAGCAATTGAAACTTCAACAGAGATAAATAAATATAAGATAACAGGTTCATCTGAAATGAACTATAACGGAGAAACAATTACAGTTGATTTCAACTCAATTGTTGACCTTTCCGACCCTGAAAATCCAAAACTTGCAATGTTTTATGTTGCAGAGGGAAGCGGACAAAAAGCCTCCATGTCAGTTTTTGTTGTAGATGGGTATATGTATTCAGAGCTAAATGGCCAAAAGATCAAAGTTAAAATTGATGTTGGCGACTATATTTCAACAACTCCCGATGGCTTTATGGGAATTTCCGATCTTGATGGCCTTTTAGCAATGTTTGAAAGCGGCGATCAAAAACTTGTTGTTAAAAAAGCATCTGAAGGGGGCCAAACAAAATATGAAATCTCCCAAAGTTCAGCCTTTGAACTTTCAACAAGCGCAATCAACGCATCTATAAAAAACTTGAAATCATATGTCATCTTTAATGGAAACGAGATTGTTGGCTTTAGCGCAAGTTTAACGATGGACGCTTCCGTTCAAGGGCAAACGATGAGTATCGATTGCAACTCAACTCTAGCTGAATTTAACGAAGAAATTCAATTCCCAGATTTAACTAGCTATGTTGAAACAGAAGCGATAACTTAAAAAACCGCGTAGTGCGGTTTTTATCTTTTTCTAAGCCTTGCTCTAAGGCGTTTTCTTTTTCGCCTTGGCTTAACATAATATAAAAGTCGTTTAATAATTGGAGTTGTTCTTTTATATATGTCATAATAGATTATTGCAATTATTGCTGCAATCAAACAGAACAATTCTCCAATTATATTTATATAGGCTCCAACCAAAATGTTATAAGCAATTAAAATAGTTGAATTTAAAATCATTCCGTTCCTTAAAACAAACATGTTATCCTGCCAGGTTGCAAATGTAAGTATAATCACTCCTAAAAGAAATAACATGTCAACAGAAGAACTCCAAGTTACACCTGTTATTATTATAAAGCTTAGTTCAAATGTTACAAGCGTTACAATGCTTGGCTTTAAGTTAAATTTATTATAAAGAAAAAATATAACTGTTCTAATAATTGTTGCAACTGTTAAGAATGTTCCTGCAGCCTGGTCCAAAAGTATTAATGAAATAATATTTATTGTATTAGAAATTAATAGTAAAATTAAAGACTTTGTTTTTGTCTTTTGAAGCCGGCTAAAAATTGAGAAAAGAACGGAAACAATCTGCGAAGCTATAACCATATTTATATAATAACACCAAAATTAAATAAATTAAATCAAATTTTTAATGCTTTAATATAAAACCCTTGTTTTTTTAATCATTTTGTTTTATAATTTAAGCGGAGGATTCTATGAAAAAAGGTTCACTTTTAATTGGTGCATGTGGTGTTTTGCAAATTATTTTTGCAATATATCTTTTTGCATTGTGCGGGGTTTTATTTTCAAGCGAAACTTTTGTTTTGGATTTGTCAACTGGGTTCGTTAAAGTTTTCAATTCTTCGCCATCAATTGAAGTAACAAGAAACGGCTTTTTAGCAATCTTTGTTGTTTTGGCCTTTTTTGCTCTTGTTCTAGGAGTTTTAAGGTTTAAACAAATAAGAGTTGAGCTTGGCGAGTATTACAAGGATTCTTCAAAACTTGTTTCAAGCATGATTTACATGTTAATTTGCGCTTGTCTTTTCTTTGTTCTCTTTGGAATTTGCAATCAAGCTGATGTTTACATTCCGCTAATCTTGGTTGCAGCCATAATTCCTCTTGTAACCTTCCTTGTAACTCTTTTTGCAATTGTTGTCTTCCACATTGGAAAGAAAAACAGCCTCAAACCAAAGCCTGCTTCAATTGTTGCAACTGGAGATCATTACACAGCGCTTAAGAGATTAAACTCTTTAAAAGAAAGCGGCGAAATCTCAAAAAAAGAATATGAAAAAGAAAAGGAAAAGATTTTGGGCAAATAATCGCCAACAATCTTTTCTTTTTTACATAAAATTTTGTTTTATTCCATAAATCAAAATTAAAAATTATTTAGATTGGTTATAATTAAAAAAGGAGAAAACATGGAACTTACTTCAATAATAACGTTAGTTGCCTATTTAGTTTTGGTTCTTTCGCTTGCAATAGGCTTCTTATTTGGCCTTAAAAGGGGGCTTGTTCGAAGTTCAATTAGGCTTGGAACATTTCTCGTTTTTGTTGTGATTGCGGGGTTGATAACCATGCCAATTTCAAATGCAATTGCAAATATAGACATTTCTGGAATAGGCTGGGAAGTCAACGGAGAAGTTGTTTCAAACCTTCCAGACGGAATAGCCGCGCTTCTTCTTCAAAATGAACAAATAAGTCAAGCGGCGGCAGAAATGCCTTCCGTCTTATCATTAATTGAAAGTTTGCCCGCTGCAATAATTTCAATTGTTGTCTTCATACTTCTTGTTTTGGTCATGAGCTTTTTAAGCTGGATTGTCTATGTGATAATCGAAAAATTTGCACTAAAACAAAGCAGGCTTGAAAGAAAGGCAAAAAAGCAAATTAAACAGGATAAGAAAAATTTAAAAGGTCAGATTGCAAAACCTTCTTCCGTTCAGGTTATTGTTCCAAAGGAAAACAGAAGAAGGTGGCTTGGCTCGGCCGTTGGCCTTGTTTTTGGGTTTTTGTTTATCTTTTGCCTTTTCATTCCAATAAGCTCGCTAACTTCAACAATTTCTGAAATTGCTTCTTCTCCTTCTTCTCCAAGCGTAAATGCAGAGCAAGGCGGCGAATTTTTAACTGAAACAAGTTCCGATCTTTTAAAATATTATCTTGGCGAGGAAACAATTTCATATGTTGACGCCTTCAGTCAAAGCGTTCCTGGAAAGATGCTGACGCTTGGCGGATTTGACGATGTTATTTTCGATGCTCTGACCTCTGTTTCTGTTAACAGCGAAAAATTTGCTTTCAGAAAAGATGTTTTAACTTTAACAAAAGTTTATGATGAATATGTGTTTTTAGTTGACGAAATTGGCGCAAGTGAAAACTATAAAAATGTTGACTTTGATAAAATTGAAAGGCTTTTAAACCAAGTTTTAGACATGGGAATTGTTCGCGCTCTTGCAGAAGAGGCACTTCCATATGCCTTGACTTTGGTATATGATTCAGAGGGTTTTGTAAATTTTGAATACAACCAAGAGGTTAAAACTGCACTAGACAATGTTGTTGAAAGTTTGAAATCTTCAAAATCCGGCTTTGTAAACACTCTTAAAAGCGACCTCTCTTCAATTTTAAAAATTTGCCAATCTGCCTGCCAAGTCGGCCTTGTTGACAGCTGGGTTGGAGGAGAAAGAGACCTTTCAACTTTTATAAATTCTTTGGTCGCACAAGACTATAAATTAATTAATTCTTTAACGGAAAATTTAACATCTTCCTACACTCTCCGATGCATTTTAACAGGCGGACTAAATGTTGCTTTTGAGGTTGTTCAAGACCAAACAAATGACGAACTCTATCTTGGAGATTTAGACCAAAATAAAATCGATTGGTCTCTGGCGAACACTTCGCTTAATTCTCTTTTAAGAAACGCAGTTGATGGCTATTTAATTTTGGATAAGAATGGAATTGACCAAAACAACATTGAAAACCTTTTCTCCGAAAAGTTTTCAACGGAAGATTTTAACGCTTTAATTTCACTTGTTGGAAGTGAACTTGAGCTTTTAAAATCAAGCCCACTGTTTGTTTCACAAGAAATTAACGCTTACAATCAACTTGTTGACTACGTTGTTTTACAAGAACCATTTAATGAACTTTTAGATGCACCTCTTCTAAAATCTCTCAATTGGGAGGAGGAAATCAATCAAATCAAACCTTCGCTAACAGTTCTTAAAGAACAGGGAATTTTTGATTACGCGTTAAACAATGATTTGAACATAACGGAAATTTGCACTCTTCTTATAAATGAAGAAAGTTTGGACAACCAAACCTATGTTAGAGAGGTTTTGAAACCACTTTTGGATTCAAGATTATCTCAAAAACCAATTAAATATGCGCTTGAACTTGCAAATGAAAACATGGACACGCTACGAGAAAAAATTGGCCAAGAAGTTGTTGACATCGACCTTTCAAACTTCACATATCTAAGCGCAGCAGATAAGGAAGAAATTATAAACTTGCTTGATGGCTTTGTTGTAATGGTTGTTGACTTTGGCTTTGAAAGTTTTGCAGACGACACTCTCTCAACAATTCTTTCCTTGAACGACCAATCTTTAAGCGGAGGGGTTAACTCAGATTATATCGTAAACATAATTAATCCTCTTTCAAAAATTTCAATCTTACGCCCAACCTATAATTCAATCTTCCAAGCAGCTCAAAACAACGAAGAATTCAACCAATATCTGACTCTTGGTGAAGCTGCTAGCGAAGATTTCAGTTGGGAGAAAGAATTTGAAATTATAAATGTTCTACTTTCAATCTTTGAAAAAGAAAATAACGAAGAGTCCGTTGTCAACATGCTCTTCCCAACTGGAGAAATTGGTTCTGTTGAAATAACAAACGAGCTTATTTCAAAAATTTTCAACAACCTAAAACTTCCTCTCTATGAAACGCTTCCACAGTCATCTTCAATTAGAGTTATGATAAACAATCTCTATGACAGCAAAATTTTAAAACAAACTCTTGTCTATTTGATCAACACGCTCAATGAAAGCGTTGGAGAACAAATTTCATCAGAGGAAAACGTTGTTTCAATTTCTCCAATTGGTTTGGATAGGTTGACGGAAGACCAAGAGGAGGACATCGTTGTAATCCTTGAAAGATTAGCAGATTGTTTTGACATTTTAACAGGCGAAAATTTTGACCTCGGAAACATGACAGACGAGGAAATTGAAAAAGTTGGCTCCTTCTTGAATTCCTTGAAAGAAAATGCCTATGATTATTCAAATAGTTCTCCAAACCCAGATTGCGTTTTGAGTTCAGATGGAAAAACAGTTGAAAACGGTGGAATTTTTGCAGAACTTTACATTGCAATGATCGACTATGCAAAACAGTCGTACTCCTTCTCTGGAAACGTTTCATATGGCGAAATTGAATGGATAAACTTCTTAAAAACAGCACAAAAACTTTCAAGCCTCTCCAGCGGCGGAAATATCTTGGACATTTTAGCCGATCCAGAATCTGGCGTTGATGTTGGAGATGCCCTGGAAGTTGTTGGCGCAAGCGAGGACACTTCAAACAAAATTTCGGACATTCAAAATTCGTTTGTAAATGTTGACAGTTCATCTTCGCAATCTTTTGAAGACCTTTCAAACTCTCTTGGAAATATAACAGAGGAAAATGCAAGTGAAATCGTTGACATCGTTCAATCTGCAATTGGAGAGGACATTTCGTCTTCCGTTGACCTCTCTTATATTCAAAAAGAGCAGGCAGTTAGCAGCAGAATTAGCCTTCTTATGACAACAGGAATTAATAGCGAAAACTTGGAAGAATCGCTGTCAGACCTCTGCAACGGAGCAACTCTTGTCCTTCAACGCGCAGTTGCCTCTGGCGTTACAATTTCAAGTTCACTGAGCACCGAAGAACTTTCAGCTGCAATAGATTCAAAAACAACAGATGAAACAGTTAGAAATTTGGTTAAAGCTCTTTTCTAACTTAGGATGAAAGAATGGAAAATACATATCACATTCCCGTTTTATTAAACGAGGTTATAAGCGGTTTGGAAATTAAACCAAACGGAATTTATGTTGACCTAACCCTTGGCGGAGCCGGCCACAGCAGCGAAATTGCAAAAAAACTTTCAAATGGAATTCTAATAGGTTTCGACAAAGATTTAGAGGCAATTTTAGAGTCAACAAAAAAACTTTCAAAGATTATAAAAATTTCAAAAGACGGTATTCCAAAGGCAGGCGAAGCTTTGCTTATCAACAAAGATTTTAAACTTGCGCCAGAAATTTTAAAAAGTTTGGGAATTGAAAGTGTTGACGGAATTTTAATTGACCTTGGCGTAAGTTCTCATCAAATTGACACTCCAAGCAGAGGCTTCAGTTTTAAATCCTCCGGCGATTTGGACATGCGAATGGATCAATCTCAAAGCTTAACTGCAAAAAAACTTGTAAATGAACTTAGTGAAGAGCAGCTAAAAAAAATCTTTTGGGAGTTTGGCGAGGAAGAATTTGCAAGCAAAATTGCAAAAAATATCGTTAAAGAAAGGCAAAACGGCCCAATTGAAACAACTCTTCAACTAAACGAAATTGTTGAAAACGCTCTCCCAAAAAAAGTTGTTTTTTCAAGAGGTGGAGCGGCAAAAAAAGTTTTCCAAGCGCTAAGGATTGCCGTTAACGGCGAACTTGACAACTTAAAAGAAACCTTGGAAAATTTAATTGAAATGTTGAAGCCTGGTGGAAAAATTTGCATAATTTCCTTCCATTCGCTTGAGGACAGAATTGTCAAATCAGTCTTTAAAGAAAAAAGTTTGGGCTGCGTTTGTCCTCCCTCTTTTCCAAAATGTGTTTGCAACCACATTCCTTCAATAAAAATAATAACTAAAAAGCCAATTGTCGCCTCCGAGCAAGAACTTAAACAAAATTCAAGGAGCGCAAGTGCAAAACTTAGGATTGCAGAAAAAATTTAATTTTACTTGAAATTTTTTTCTTTGTGATGTATAGTTAAATTATGGATTTGAAAAGAGAAACAACCGTTTCAATTTTGGAAAAAACCGAAAGTAAGCCTGAAGTCGTTTTTGAAACCGATGTTGAAGAAAAAAAACAAGAGGCTAAAAAAACGCTTTTTTCAAACACGCCTTCAAAATACATGGAAAATTTAAAGAAAAATTTTTCAAAGGAAGAAGAGCAACAAAAAAAAGAAGCAAAAGTGACGCCAAAAATTCAATTTGAGGCAGCCGAAACATTCTTTGCAGAAAAACAAAAGAGCGACAAAAAGCAAGCAAAGGGCCAAGTTTCCTTTCAATCTGTCTATGCCCCGGCTGAAGAAGAGGAAATTTTAATAGAAACCAAGCCAGCCGTTGAAGAAGAAAAAGTTGAAGAACAAATTGAAGAAGAGCAAGAAACTCCTAAGCTGGAGGAAGAAACAGTTTCTGAGGAAGAAGAAAAACCAAGACAAAAGCCAAAATTCAAAACAAGGCTCAAAATAATTTGCGTTGGAGCAGTTTTGGTTTTAGCTTGCATGATTGGTTGGACAATTGCAAACGCTGTTCAAATAGAAACATTAACTTCCGAAATGGAACAGGCAAATAAAATTTATTCCGTAAACATAGTAACCCACATCAGCAACATTTCAAAAGCAGACGATTTAACAAATCCGGACAGCATTTTTAACTTAGACGAGCTTTCAAATGCAGAAGTAATTCCTCTTCAGCCAACTCCAAGCGCTCCAACAGAATACAGCGTTAGAAGTAATTGGTTTGACAGGGTTTGTAACTGGCTTTCAAATCTTTTCAGCTAAATTCAACAAAATAAACTAAATTAACATAAAAATTCGCATCTTTAAATAAAAATATTTTGAAGGAGCGAATTTTTTTTGGACACTAAATTTAACATTAAATTTTTAAAGAAAAGAGTTCTAATTTTTTCAATTGCACTAATTGTTCTTTTTGCTGCACTTGTTGGAAGGCTTTTGTATGTTCAAGTTTTTCAAGGCGGATTGCTTCAAGCAAAGGCAACGGATCAATGGACGCGTGGTCTTCCCGTTGTTGCTGAAAGGGGAACGATTTATGATAGGAACGGAGCAGCTCTTGCCGTTTCATACACGACATATAATATATATGTTAGAGGTCGAGAAGTTAAAGAGGGCCCTTCCGTTGCAAACTTCCTATCTCAAAAATTGGAATTGGACTATAACCAAACTCTCTTAAAAGTCAACAACAAATCCGTAAGCGAAGTTTTAATTAAAATGAACGTTGAAAGCGATGTTGCAAAGGAAATTTATGACAAGTCCTACAGCGGCGTCTATCTTTCAGAAAGCATAAGCAGATATTATCCCTATGGAAATTTGTTAACTCAAGTTTTGGGTTTTACAACAGTTGACAACACAGGCCAAGCTGGAATCGAGGCTTATTACGACGAACTTTTAAAGGGAGTAAATGGTTACAGCCTTGTTCAAAGCGACCTTCAAGGAAAGCAAATTTATAACAGTTTAACTAGTTTTGTTCCATCTGTTCCAGGTTGCAACATAAACATGACAATTGACGTCAACATTCAACTAAAAGTTGAGCAAACTCTTGAAAAGTTGATTGTTGAACAAAAGGCAAAGAGTGCAACGGCAATTGTCATGGACCCGAACACTGGCGAAATAATTGCAATGTCAACCAAGCCAAGTTTCAACTTAAATGAAGTTCCAAGAGACAACGTTGAAACAATGTTGGAACAAGTTAAAAATCAGGCAATTGTTGACGTTTATGAACCAGGTTCTACATTTAAAATCTTAACCATGGCCGCCGCCTTAGAGTCTGGCTCTGCACATCTTTCAGACTCATTCTATTGTCCGGGATATGCAATTATTGATGGCCAGAAAATTAAATGTTGGAAATCAACTGGCCACGGAAGCGAAGATCTAACAGACGGCCTTTGCAATTCCTGCAACGCGGTTTTTACTCAGCTTGCTCTCAGAATTGGTTTAGATGAGTTCTATCAATTCTTCCAAGATTTTGGACTTGGAAGCCAAACAGGAATTGAATTCCTTGGCGAAAGCGGCGGAATTTTAATGAATAAGGATAGCGTTAAAACAGTTGACCTTGCCAGAATGGGCTTCGGCCAGGCAATTGCAGTAACCCCGCTTCAACTTATAACAGCAATTTCAGCATGCGTAAACGGCGGCTATCTTCTTCAGCCATATATGGTTAGTTCAATTGTTTCTGCAGACGGAACAATAATTGAGCAGAACGAAAAAACAGTTGTTCGACAAGTTATCTCGAACGAAACTTCAGCTCTTATAAATGAAATGCTTGAAAAAGTTGTCTCTCAAACTGGGGAGCTGACATTCATCGAAGGATATGAAGTTGGAGGAAAAACGGGAACAACTCAAAAATATGAGGACGGAAAAATTTCTGGAAAATATATTTCAAGCTTTATTGGAACATATCCAGCGTCAAATCCAGAATATATAGTTTTAATTGTTGTCGACGAACCAGGAACTGGAGCATACTATGGAAGCGTTGTTGCTTCGCCATATGCAAAGGAAATTTTTAGCGCAATTTTCGAATACAAAAATATTGCAAAGGACAGCGACGTTCAACTTGAACTCAACATTGAAGTTCCAAACCTTGTTGGAATGAGCTTGACACAGGCTTGTGTAACACTTTCTAAACTTGGTCTTAATTATGAAATCCAAGGAGACGGAGGATTTATAATTGCTCAACTTCCTTATCCAGGAACAATGGTTTGCAAAAATCAATCAATCTATCTAATAACAAACACAAGTTGAATATAAAAAACTTATTAATAATAAAATAAAAGATAGTGAAAACAAAATTACACTATCTTTTTTATAACTAATTCAAAATGCATTAATTAATCATTCTAACTGGCAAGATTAAGAATTTAAATCCTTCGCTTTCAACAGGTGTTATTACACATGGGTTTGTTGGAAGGTTGAAATTAAGTTTAATAAATTCGTCTTGAACGTTTCTTGATGCCTCCATGAAATATCTTGCGTTAAAGGCAATTTTTAAATCCTTTCCAGTAAAGGAAACATTAACCTTTTCAGAAATATTTCCGATGTCTGAATTTGAAGTTATTTCCATGCTGTTTTCTTTGATATCAAGCTTAACCAGGTTGTTTTGGCCAATTTTTGAAAGCAGAGAAGCTCTGTCAAGCGCATCTTCAAACTGTGCTTTATTGATAACAACTGAAGTTTCAAAATGGTTTGGAATTATTTGTTTGTAATTTAAAAATTCTCCTTCCAAAAGTTTTGAAATAATCTTAGTATCCTTTAAATCAACCATGATTGCATTCTTTTGAATGTAGATGTTAATTATTTCCGTTAAATCTTCCAAAATTCTTGAAATTTCTCCAAGGCTTCTTGCAGGAACAATTACGTTTGTTTTGACGGTTGAATGTTTGATTTCTTTTTTGCAGTATGCTAGGCGATAGCCGTCCAGTGCAACTGAATTGATTCCGTTTTCAGAAATTTCAAGCAGACAGCCCTTTAGAATTGGCCTGCTGTCGTCAACAGCAACTGAAAAGATTGTTTTGTTGATTAAATCTTTAAAATCTGCTTGACTCATTGCAAAGAAATCGTTTGAGTCAATTTTATTAAAGCCAGGATATTCAGAAGGGTTGTAACATTGAATTGAACCGACGCTGTCTGTATATCTAATCTTTAACTGATTTTTTTCATTTAATGAAAGTTCAATTTTTTCCTTAGTTAGTTTTTTTATAAATTCAACAAAAAATCTTCCTGGAACAACTGTTTGACCTTCAACTTTGACCTCTGCTTTAATTTTCTTCTCAATTGCAAGGTCTCCATCTGTTGCGCTAATTATTAAACAATCGTTGTCTGCAACAAGTTTAATTCCCTCTAAAATTGGGTTTGTTGTCTTTCCAGAAATTGCCCTTGAAACTTTAATTGCTGCTTCGCTTAAATCTAATCCATCACATATAATTTGCATATTTCTTCTCCTTGTTTACTTAGTTTTTATTATATCAAATAATCAACAAATTTTCAATTATTTTAAGCAAAGTGAAAAAATTTTTTTAAACATTTCAGCGGGCCACCTGTGTTTAATATTTTATTGATAAATAATATTAATATTATTAAAGGATGTGAAAATGTTAACATTTTTTTAAAATTTCAATATATTGAAATAAAAAATAGAAAACTATAAAAAATATACAACATGTTGTAAAATTTTTATAGAAAAAATGTTAATAAGTTGTTGAAAACTTAATCAAAACTATCAACATATAAACAAAAAAAATGTAAATTGTTTAATTAAAATTATTTTGACAATATTTTACAATGAGGTATAATACATCCGCTAAGTAAATTTATGGAGAAGAGGTTAGTGTGAAAAAGAAGTGGTTTTCAATTTTTGCTTTAATGCTTTGCGTTTGCTTTTGTTTTGCTGGATGCAATCTTTTTCCCGAAAACACAGCAGCAATAAACAGCCAAACGGTTGTTAGCACGGGCGGGGTTACAATTTCGCGCGAAGATTTTATCAACGGCTATAACAACTATTATTCAACGTTTTACAGCCAATCAAACGGAGATAGCGAAGTTGCCTTAAATTCTTTGATAAAGTATTTGGTTTCAAAGGAACTTTATTTAGATGACGCAAAAGACCTTGTTGCAAACGGGGCAATTGTTCTTTCAAACACGGAAAAGAACTATCTTTGGTACACGACCTACACCTCTTTAATAACAAATATTGAAACATTTGAAGAGGCTGTTAGAGAAGCTTTAAAAATTGAAGGCGAAGAAGAAATTGAAGATGAAAGAGAGCAAGAGTCAAACTTTATCTACACGCCATATGACAAACAGGCAAAGATTGTTTTCAATGAACAGACAAGAGAATATGAAATAGTTATAATAAAAGAAATATTGGTTGTTAAAACTGGCGAAGACGGAAAGGAAGAATATGAATATGTTGAAGTTGAAGAAGCGCTTGACTATGACGATTCCAACTTAACGCTCTATGACATAAATTATGTTTTTAACAGCTTGCTAAAAGACAAACTCTTTTCAGAAGAAGAAACCTTAACCGAAGAGCAACAGCAAGAAAAAACAATAACGATGGAGGCAATTAGAAGATATATTGATCAATTAAAACAAAATGAAAGCGGAAAGGGTCTTTCAACGGATAGCAAGGAAGTTTTATCTAGAGAAATTGAAAGAATCTATAAAATTCTCTATGAAAACATGTTGATAAATAAATTATATGAATATAAGACAGATGGAATTGAAATTGACAGAGATGACTTTTTAAATTTCTATCTTTCAAAAGTTAAAGCTTCATTTGACAGATATTTTGAAGATCCAGATGTTTTCATTGATGAAATAACAACAACTGTTGGCTCTGCAAATTACTACGGAAGTTATGGAAGCGGATCAAACAGTATTGAAGATGTGTTCTATGTTCCAAAAGATAACTTGAACGAAAATTTCTTCTATGTAACCCATATTGTTGTAAGTTTAACAGAAACTCAAGTTCAACAAATCAACGAACTTAAAGAATACTGTGAGGCAAACGGAAAGGGAGAAGAATATTACCAACAAGAGTTTAATAAAATTGTTCCAGATATTTCAGAAGAAACAATTAACAAAGTTATAGACATAATGTTTAAACTTGAAGATGGAACGATTACCGAAACGGAATATGAGCAACAACTTTTATCAATAATTGGCGAAAAGCTTTTGATGGTTGATGAAAGAGATGATGAAGGCTATGTAACAGAAGAGGTTATGACAGTTCAAGAGATGATTGCCTCTCTATATCGCGAACTTGACGAAATTTATGTTAAATATTATGGTGAAGCAAATGTTGAATTAACTCTTCACGGCCACACCTATGTTCCAACAACAACTGGCCCTCTTGCAAACGGAGCAGTTGATGAAGAAGAGCTTTTAAATTATCAAAATGAAAGAGCAGATAAATTCAACGAATATATTTACAAATATAGTTCAGATACAGGAACAATTCAAATTCAAACTTCAATCTTTGGTGGAAGTAGCGAAAACTGGTATCTCTATGCAATTGGAGACGGAAAGACAGACAATGGGTTCGTAGAACAATTTGTTGACGCTGCAAGAGATCTCTTCTCAAAAGGAGAGGTAACAGGATTTACAACTTTCTTGATGCAAAACTGGAAAACGACGGACGGAGTTGAAGTTCTTCAAACTCAAAGCACAGCGATTAGCACAATGATGTACTGTGGACAAGTTAACAACCTTTTTGAATGCTTTGATGACCAAAAGTTTACTTTGGACGATCTCTTTGAAGAAGAAGGTTCAAACGGAAAATATTATTCGCTTTATGTAATGGATCAATATCGCCTTGGCCTTACAATGAATAAAACACTCTTCGACCTTGTCTTTGAAGAATACTATGGCGCAATGTATGAAGAAAAAATTGTAATTTACGAAGATGAAATGTTAGAAGGACTTGACTTTACTCCAAACCTTGACGTCATTAAAGATTTGGTATATTAAAATAAAACCGCTTATGTAAGCGGTTTTTTTTATTTTTCGTCTTTGTTGCAAAATGTTCTGCAAAAGTGAGCGCCCTCTGTCTTTCCCTTTGTAACCTTAATTGTTTTCATCTCACAGTTGCAGCCGTCTATGTTGTGAACACATTCACAAACATCGCAGCAAACGCCTTGATTGTTTTCCATAACAATACCCTCCTCTTTTAATATTTTTTGTAGAACATGAAATATTATTCAAAAAAGTAAAATAAAACGGTTTTTTGTGGTATAATTATTTACATGATTATAGAAGAGACAAAAATTAGCATTTTGGAAAAAATTTTAACCGAGCCAAAGCCAATTAAAGTTAAACAGCCAAAGAGAAGAATTAAACTTATTGTTGGCCTTGGAAATCCGGGAAAGAAATACGAAAAGACCTATCACAACACGGGTTTCATCTTTATTGATGAAATTGCAAAAAAACTTGGAATTGAGGTTAAAAAGAAACAGTGTAAAAGTTTAGTTGGCGAAGGTTTTGTTGAGAGAGAAGAGCAAACAATTGACGTTAAAACTGGAAAGATTCAAAACAAAATTGTTAGGGAGAAAATAATTCTTGCAAAGCCTCAAACTTTCATGAATTTAAGCGGAGAGGCAGTTTCTGAGCTTATAAAAAAATTCAAAATTTCTCTAGATGAAATTTTAATTATTCTAGATGATATAGATTTAGAAGTTGGAACATATCGCTATCGTGAAAATGGAAGCGCCGGAACTCACAACGGACTTAGAAACATCGTTTCATTGCTTAAATCAACAGATTTTAAAAGGATTAGAATTGGAATTGGAAGAGATGAAAAAATTGAACTTATGGACTATGTTCTCTCTAAAATTTCAACTGAAAACTACCAAAAAATAATGGAAGCAATTTTAAGAGCAATAGACCACGTTTATCAACTGTTTTTTTAATTATTAAAACTTAGAGGCAATGTAAGAAAAAAAAGAGGCATTGCCTCTAATTTTCTTCGTTTATAATTTCTTTAACTGCGCTTACGAAAGATTTTATCTTTCCGTTTTCTTTAACCTGCTCTCCAATTTTGTCGCGAGCGTGGATAATTGTTGTGTGATCTCTTCCTCCAAAAACTTTTCCAATTACAACAAGCGGCAAGTCCAACATTTCGCAGGTTAAGTAGATTGCAATCATTCTTGGTTCAACAATTTCCTTGTTCTTTTTCTTTCCAACAATTTCTGCTTTAGAAACTGAAAAATATTTGCAGACTGCATCAATAATTATATCTGGATTTAATCCCTCGCGTTTTTCATCTAAATCTTCTTTAAATGCTTCTCTTGCCTCTTCAATTGTTGCAGAAGGCTTTCCAAGGAGAGTTGCAAGGAAATAGACCTTTGAAAGAAGCCCTTCCATTTCTCTTATGTTTGTGTCAACTTTTTCTGCAATAAAATTGATAACATCGTCGTCTATAATAAACTTTTCAAGCTGAGCTTTTTTTCTTAAAATTGCAACTCTTGTTTCAAAATCTGGAACCTGCATGTCTTGAATAAAACCGCTGGCAAAGCGCGATTTTAACCTGTCGCTAAGCGTTGCAATTTCCTTTGGAGGCCTATCTGAAGCAATGATAATCTGTTTGTTGTTTTGGAAAAGGTCGTTAAACGTGTGGAAAAATTCTTCTTGAGTTTCATTTTTGTTGCTAATAAATTGAATGTCATCAACCATCAAAACATCGGCAAAGCGATATTTTTCCCTAAACTTGTTTATGTTGAGTTCTTTTGCAGAGCCGTGAAGACTGTTGATGTAGTCGTTTGTAAATTGCTCGCACGTAACATATTTTAACTTTAAATTTGGTCTTTCGCTAGCAATGTAATTTCCAATTGCATGAAGAAGGTGGGTTTTCCCAAGGCCGCTTGCGCCGTAGATAAAAAGAGGGTTAAACCTCTTTCCAGGGTTTTCTGCAACGGAGTGAGCAGCTGCATAGACAATTTGGTTGCATTTTCCAACGACGAAATTGTCAAAAGTATACTTAGGGTCGAAGGATGTTGACTGTTGCTCTTCCTTTTCCAAAACTGTTTGTTTTGAATCTGGCTTGTTCTTCTTTAAATATTCCTCTTTTTCAATTGGGTCTAAAATTTCAAAAGTAACATCTTCTCCAAAAACTTCTAAAATTGCGCTTTTAAGTTGATCGCTGTGTCTCTTTAAAACTTGTTTCTTTGCATATTCAGTGTTTGCAACTAAAATTAACTTTTGAGAAGAAGGAAAGTCCAAAACTTCCAACGGCTCAATCCAAAGCTCAAAAGAAACGGCGCTAACCATTATTTCAATTTTCTTTAAAACTTGTTTCCAAAGTGTTTGTAACTCTTTCATCTTTAACCTCGGGTTATATTATATCACAACAAAAATTTTTTTGCACAATAACTTTATCAAAATTTTCCAAGAGGCGCAACAAAAAAAATAGTTTGACAATATTTTTCTATTAATATATAATCAAAATACTTGTGGAATTTTTTCGCAAAATCTTTAAGGAGGGTAGAAATGAAAAGGACATATCAACCAAAGAAACGCCAAAGAAACAAAGTTCACGGATTTCGTCAAAGAATGAAAACAAACGGCGGAAGAAACGTTATCAAAAGGCGAAGAAACAGAGGAAGAGCAAAGCTTTCTGCATAGGAGCGCCTATGTTGCCAAAACAAAACAGATTAAAGAAAAACAAACAATTTAATTACATTTACAAGCACGGCCAAACTAAGCACGAACAAAGCCTTTCACTAAGTTACATCAGAACAAAATTTAAACCCTTTAAAATCGGATTTACTGTCAGCAAAAAAATCGGGAACAGTGTTGTTAGAAGCAGGGTTAAAAGGCTTCTTAGAGAAGCTGCAAGGCAAGAGATTAAAAACTTTAATTCAAATTACAATTACATTTTTATTGCAAGAGAAAGCATAACGGAAAAAAACTTTGAACAGATAAGGGCGCAAATTGTTAAATTATTGGAAAAAGCAGGCCTTTATTTAAAAGAAGAAAACAAGCCACAGGGCAGTTCATAGATGAAAGTTGTAAAAATTTTAACATATCCAATTAGGATTGTTTTTGTTGGATTTATCAAGTTTTATAAATTTTTTATAAGTCCAATTTTGCCAAATACGTGTGGATTTACGCCAACGTGTTCGCAGTATATGGAACTTGCAATCAAAGAATTTGGCCCGATAAAAGGGCTTTGGATTGGAATAAAAAGACTATCGCGATGTAGGCCAAAAGGAGGATGTGGGTTTGACCCAATTCCTTTAAACATTAAAGGAGAAGTAAAATGGCTTTTTTAGCAAAAATTTCAAGTTTTCTTGGCGCGGCAGAAATAAGCAGACCAACCGGTGTTTGGGAACAAATTATAATGGCTTTCCACAACGGAATTCCAAACTATGCTTGGGCAATTATAATCTTCACATTGGTCTTAAAAATTGTTCTTTTGCCGCTGGACTTTTTTAACAGGAGAATGACTGTTAAAAACACAAAAGTCCAAGCCGTTATTCAGCCAGAAATTGAAAAAATTCAAAAAAAATATGGCAATAACAAGCAGATGATAAATCAAAAAACAATGGAGATTTACAAAAAGTATAATTACAATGTAACAGGCTCCTGCGTTTTAATGCTTGTTTATATGGCGCTGACTTTATTCATCTTCATAACGCTTTTTTCAGGCTTAAACTCAATGGCGGCATATAAAGTTGGCTATCAATATCAAGAGATGGAAAAAGTTTATGACTCTGTTGTAGCAGAAAGCGGCTATGACGCCTACCTCGAAGCTTATGACGTAAAGGAAAAGGAAATTTACGACGCGGCATATTCTCTTGCATACACCGAAAAACAAAACCAAATAATTTCAGAAAAGGGTTATTCAAGCAGCGAGCAGCTTACTGCTGAAGACATCGAACAAGCAGTCCAATATGCTCAGCAGCAGGCAACGGAGGCAATTGGCCTTGAGGAAAACATTCAACAAATGATCTCTTCTGCAATGCTTGCAAGCGGAGGAAAGAGCGAGGCAGAGTTTTTAACCCAAATTAATGAAGCTGTTTTAACAAAATATCACGAAGTTAAGGACAGCTGGCTTTGGATTGACAACGTTTGGAAAAGCGATGTTCCATGGACGAATTCACTTGCAAGCTTTGACGAATTTGTTTCTCTTGCAAGAATAAGTTATGTTAGCGAACTTGGCGAAGGCCAGGAGGAAACATTTAACCGAAGGCTTGAATCCAACCGCGCGGCAGACGAAGAAAAATATGCAAACATTATGAATGCAATTTCTGGCGAGAACCGCGAAAATGGATATTTAATAATACCAATCTTGGCTGTTGTTATAAACGTTTTGTCAATTTTGGCAACGCAAGGAAGATTAAAACTTCCAAAGAAAAAAGACAAAACTCAAGTTCAAAACGGAGAGGAAAAGAAGAAAAAAGCTCCGGGTGGAATTGTCATGCTAATTTTAATTCCAGCATTGATGTTCTACATCACGCTTTCATACAACGCAGTGTTTGGTCTTTACATCTTGATGAGCTCACTGATTGGTGTTTTGACAACGCCGCTTATCAACTTTGGAATTAAAAAGCTTGACGAATTTTCAGAGAAAAAGAAAAGCAAAAACACAGAGCAGCCTTCTTATAAAAGGTAAAAAGGAGAAAAAATGAAAAGTTGTGAAGGAATTGGAAAGACAATTGAAAAGGCAATTGAAAACGCGCTTTTAGAGCTTAAAGCTCCAAGAGAAGACGTTGACATTAAAATTTTGGAAGAGGGAGGCCTTTTTAAAAAAGCAAAAGTTTTGGTTTCGATTTCAGAAGATTGCATCGAAAAATATGAAAGAAAAACCTTGGCAAGCGATGACGAAGTTGAAGAGGTTTTGGACATAAAAGCAATCTTTGCAGACGCCCCTTCTCTTTCTGAAAAAGAAGAAAAAAAGGAAAGGAAAGAGCAGTTAAAACAAGAGAAAAAAGAGGAAAAGAAGGAAGAAAAAACTTTAAAGAAACAAGAAGTTTCTGAAAAAATTTCTGGAATTGAATTTATTAAAGGGCTTTTAAATCTCTTTAAAACAGATTTTCAAATTTACAGCCAAGAAAGCGAAGACGAAATTTTTGTTAAAGTTGAAGGCGGAAACACTGGAGATTTAATTGGCTATCGCGGAGAATGTTTAAACGCAATTCAATACATTGCAAGCGTTGTTGAAACAGAGTTTAGCGGGAAGAGAAAAAAGTTTATCTTAGACATTGAAAATTACAGGGGAAGAAGAGAAGAGACGTTAAAAGCCCTTGCCCACAGAATGGAAAACAAGGTTTCTAAGACAAAAAGACCAATGAAACTTGAGCCGATGACGGCAAACGAGAGAAGAATTATTCACACAGAACTTCAAAAGAGTGAAACAGTTACAACAACAAGCAAGGGAACAGAACCTGCAAGATATATTGTAATTCTTCCTAAGCGTGAAGAAACTTCTGAAAATGAAGAGCAAGATTCTTGATTTAAAAAAATAGTTGTGATAAAATAAAGGACGTGAAAAAGATTTTAGGCGTCCTTTTTTTACTTTGTTTGTTTGCAATTCCAGTTGGTTTTGGAAATGTTTATGCGCAGGAAAGTCAAACAGTAAGCGTGTGCGCAAACGAGTGTAGCATATTTGCTGAGGCAGCAAGCGACAGCGACGTTCTCTTCAAAGCAACTTTCGGGACGGAGTTTGAATTAAACTCCCAGGAGCTTTTTATAAGCGGAGAGCTTTCCTTCTATCAAGTTAAGCTTCCAAGCGGAGGCGTTGGATACATTCTTTCAAATGCGGCTTCGCGCGAAGCAAGCTCACTAAATCGCGGCCTTGACCCAAACGCGAAAATTTTAAACCAGGACACGCCAGTTTACTCAATTGCATTTGAAGCTGAAGAAAATTTGTTAACTATTGACGGAGAAAATATTAAATTAAATCAATATCAAGAAGTAAAAATAATTGATGGCTATGATAAAAACAAAGAATTTAATCAAATTATGTTTGAAATTAACGGAACAATTTACACGGGATTTGTAAAATCTTCCGATTTAATTGTTGAGGGATTTAATGGAACAATTATTTTAATTATTTTTATATTTTTACTTGTTGCGTCAATAGTTCTTTCAATAATTTTAACAACAAGAAAAAAACGAAAAAAAGCAAAAAATAAAGCAAAATAATAAATTAAAAAAAAGGGGGAAATTATGAAAGTTTTAATGTTTAATGGAAGCCCAAGAGAAAATGGCTGTACAAACGCTGCTTTAAAAATTATTGCAGATCAGTTAAAAAAAGAGGGGATTGAATCAAAGATTATTTGCGTTGGGAACAGGGAAATTTCAGGCGTTGGCGCCGGAGGAGACGACGCATTTATAAAAGAAATTGCAAGCCAAATTAAAGATTACGATGGCTTTGTTTTCGGCTCTCCGGTTTATTATGCCTCGCCAAATGGAACGATGATAAGCTTTTTAGACAGGCTTTTTGCGACCTGCAAAGACTTTGCATTAAAGCCAGCGTGTTGCGTCGTTTCCTGTAGGAGAGGTGGGGCAACAGCCTCTGTTGATGTTTTAAATAAATATCCAATGTTCTACAACATGCCGCTAATCTCTTCAAACTATTGGAATATGGTTCACGGAAATTCGCCCAAGGAAGTTTTAAAGGACGAAGAGGGCGTTCAAACAATGGAGCTTTTGGGAAGAAATATGGCCTATTTTTTGAAGTGTATAAAATGCGGAAAAGAAAACAATTTATTTCCTCCAGAAATTCCAAATAAAATAAAAACAAATTATATTAGATAAAAAAACCGCAAATTCTTGCGGCTTTTTTATTAATATCTGAATTTTTTTCTAATTTTTAAATTTCTTTTAAATTTACTTTCAGAAGGTTCTTCTTTTTGCTCTTGCTCTTCAATTTGATTTTCAGAAGCCTCTTCCAAATTTTCAGGCGCAGGCTCTGTTTCCCCAATTGTTTTTTCTTGGCTAATTTTTGAATTTATATTTTCTTGCTCAATTTCTTGTTTAACAGCGTTGTTAAGTTCCGTTACGCTCTTTTGAATTTCCTCTTTAACAATTTCGGCAGCCTTCAGCTTTGCGTTGTCAAACTCTTTTTGAATTTCTTCGTTCTGCTCTAAAAACTTTTCTGGAAGCTTAATCAATTGCTCGGAAGTGATGTTCATAATTTTGACAATGTTTTCACAAACCATTTTTGAAAGCAGCATCATATAGTTGTCTCCGCTGATGTCAAGAAAATCAACTATAACTTTTTGGTCTTCAACTTGCATTATGTGATCGATTGCAGTTGTCAAGAAAACTTGAAGCTTTGAAATGCTGAAAGCGTTTCCGTTTGCTGCGGCTAAAATTGTCCACTTCATGTATTTTTCATAGTTCATAACGCAAAAGTCGTAGAAACCTTTTTTATAGCAAAAACCAAGAAAATCCTGGGCGCCAGGGTCGCTAATTGCGTTTGAGGTTATATTGTAAACGGCGTCGTCATATTCGTTCGACTCCTTAGTTCCTCTGTTTCGCTTTGCATAGAGTTCGTCCATCTGCTTTCTAAGCTCCATGAAAAGCTCGCGATATAAATAGACATCAAAAATTCCGCTGTCATTAAAATTTTCAGAAAGATTGATTCTTGCCCTCTTAACGCGAGGCGCAGCAGAAAAGTCAATTTCTCTCTTTTGAGGAGCCGGAGCTTCTTTCTGTTTAGAAGAGGAAACTTTTGAAGAAGGTTTTGACGCCTTAGTCGAACTTTTTGACGCTGAACTTTTGGAAGCTTTAACTTCTTGCTTGGTTGAATTTTTTGTCTTAGAAGCTTTTGTTTCTTTCTTTTTTTCTTCCATAAAAAATTCTCCTTTCTACTTTATTATAACAAAACAAATCAAAAAAACTAAATATTTTAGTTGTTTTTTTAAAGAAGAGGAGCAAAGAGCCGGACGAAAACTTGAGAAAATTTATTGAAAATAAACTTTCTTTTGAAAAACGAGTTTTCAACTTTGGCACAGTGTGAGAGGTCAACGAGGAAATAGTTTAAGTTTTGATCAACAAATTCTGCGTTAAACAAAAAGGCAGAAATTTCAAAGTTTAGGGCAAAGGAACGGTTGTCAAAATTGCAAGATCCAATTGAAACAACTTTGTCGTCAATAATAATGCTCTTAGCATGAAGAAAGCCATCATAGCGATAGAACTCAATTCCGGTTGGAATAAGATCTTTAATAAAGGAAAGGGTTGCGGCATAAACAAATTTTTTGTCTGGCTTTGAAGGAATCATAATTTTTATGTCAACGCCGCTCATCTTTGCAATTTTAAGCGCACTTAGCATGGATTCGTCTGGAATGAAGTAGGGAGTTTGAATATAAATTTTGTCCTTTGCACTTAAAATCATTTTCAAAAGAGATTCCTTAATTGGCTGGTTTGGAAGGTCTGGCCCGCTTGTTATAATTTGGCAGCCAACATCTCCAAAATCTCCAAGCCTTGGGAAATAGCCCTCTGAAATTAAATTGTTCATGCTTGAACTTATGTTTTTGCAATATCTCCAATCGTTGAAAAAGGCAATTTGAAGATCATGAACCGCGTTTCCAACAATTCGAATGTGGGTGTCGCGCCAAGGAGAAAGCCGCCTGCTTCTTCCCATGTGGTCGTCTCTTATGTTTATTCCTCCGGTGTAGCCAATTCGACCGTCAATTACCACAATTTTTTTGTGGTTGCGATAGTTTGCCTTAAAATTGAAAAGCCTAAAGCCAAACAGAAGCGGGAAAAACTCTGCAATTTCTCCGCCCGCTGCAACAAGCTGTTTAAAAAATTTTCTTGGCGTTTTAAGGCAACCAACGGAGTCGAAAAGAAGTTTAACCTTAACGCCTTCCTTTGCCTTTTGAATTAAAATGTCCATAACCTCGCGGCCAACTTCATCGTCCGCAAAGATGTAATACAATATATTAATTGAGTGTTTTGCGCGCAAAAGGTCTTTTTTTAAAGCAAGAATTTTGTCCTCTCCGTTTAAAAAAACGCGAACGGAGTTGTTTTTTAAATATGAGGAATTGCTGTTGTTTAAGTTAAACAGCATTAGGTCAAGGTATTTAAGTTCTTCCTTGGATATGTTTCGCGATGTGAAAAGTTGTTTTTGTTCTTTAACAAAATCTTCATAGCTCTTTGCATAAAGCCTTTTCTTTTTGAGCATCTTTTTTGTTTTATAGCTTAGGCCGCTTCCAACAATTCCATAAATTAAAAAGCCAATAATTGGAAGGAAATTAAGGACTATAAACCAGGAAACAATTGTGTGGGGCTTTTTTCTTTCAACAAAAATCATTGTCAAAATGCAAACAATGTTGACGCAAAAAACGCTTATAATCAAAATTGCTAAAACCGACATAATATCCTTATTACTTTTCCCATTTTATATCAAAAAAATTAATTTTGCAAATAATAACATAGATAGAAAAAAATTGGAGAAATTTGTTGAATGTGGTATTCTAAAAGAGAAATGAAAAAAATTGGGTTGTCGTTTGGGGTTTTGCTTTGCTTTGCACTTTTTGTGCTTTCTTTTCCATTCATAAATTTTGTTTCTGCTGAAAGCAGCGTGGAAACTTCTTCCTTAAGCGCCCAACTAATTGAACAGATTGGAGAGGAAACCCACAGCCTTTTTTCAAACATGTCAAACGCCCAAGTAACAGACCAAACCTTTGAATATTATAATGGCGGCGTTAAATACACAACAAAAAGCGTGATCGAAAGAGTTTTAACAGACGCAATGTCCAATATAAACTCAGCATCTGGAAGCGGAAGCTATGTTTTAAATGAGGACTTAAAAACGCTTAGCGAAGTTTTAAACCTTTATGTTTCTGCAAATTTGGGAATGCTTTCTCTAAGCGGAAGCGAAAGAGACATTGTTGATTTCACACTTTCTGTTGGAAACGAAGAAAAAACGGTTACCTCTTCCGTTGTATATCAATCTGGGGCTTACAGACCAGGCTTTGTTGAAACAGAAAAAATTTTAATTGATGGCCAAACACAAATTAATTTTGGCTTTTCAACAAGAGTTGGCTACGGGCCGGACAGCTCACAGGGTTTTTTAATTTTCGACCCAACTTTGAATTTTAGCGCGGAGTTGGACTCCGTAACTGTTTTAACAGAGGGAAGAGATGTTTTTAGCGGAGAAAAAATTCAACTTTCCGCTCAAAATGCACTCTCTAGTTTGACGGGCGGAAGCTTAATTAAAAGTCTTAAGGAATATTTTTCAATTGAATGGGAAGTTGTTGACGGAAATGCAACCGTTGATGGAAATATTTTAACAATCAACGCCTCCAGCGGAAGCGTTTTGGTCAGGGCAAAGTGCAAGAAAGCAACGGACAGCGAGGAATATGTTTATTCTCAACCAATTGAGTTCAATGTTTCAAAGCCTACTGGCGTTGGAGTTGTTTCAAATTTTGAAAATTCCTTTTCAAACATTTCTCTTTCTGGCCAAGTTCTAAGGTTGACTCTGTCAAACGGCTTTGCCCTTGACAGGGTACTAACAGAGAGCGGAGAAGAAGTTGCCTTTAGCGTTTCAGGACAAAACGTTACAATTCAAAATGTAAATCAAAATTTAAGGCCAAATTTAAGTTTGGTTTTGAAAAAAACGCTTGAGATTGAAAAGGTTGAAATTGCAAACAAAGTTTATGATTCAACAACAAACGCAACGATAATAGAAGTTATAACAAACGCGGAGGCTGGGCATAAAGTTGAGATAACGGGTTTGGTTGCAACTTTTGAAGCTGCGGACGCGGGTTCCGATGTCAACGTTTTAATTTCTGGAACTCCGGTTATATCGGGCGAAGATTCGGATTTGTATGTCCTTTCAAGCCAGCTGACAGATGAAAATGGCGCTTTGGTTGAAGGGATAGTTTCAGCGGCGGCGGACATCTATCAAAGGCAAATAACAGTTACGGCTCAGGCAACCTCAAAACAATTTGGCCAAAATGAGCCGGAAATTTTATACCAAGTTAATGGCCTTTTAGAGCAGGACAGTCTTTCAGGAAGCCTCTCCAGAGAAGCTGGCGAAGACATTGGAGAATATAGAATAACAATTGGAACGCTTGGTAACGACAACTATCAAATCTTTTTAATTTCAAATATCTTTGAAATTGAAAAAAGAACAATCGAGGTAATTGACATCATAGTTGAAGACAGGGAATATGACCAAACAACACAAATAACATCGGGCGAAGCATCCTTTTCAACAGAAGAAGATAGAACAATTTATAAAAACGGAAATTTAACAATTGTCTTTAGCTCTGCCGATGTTTTAGAAGATTTTAGCAGAATTGAAATTGTTGCCCAGGCGCAATTTCTTTCGGCAAGCGCAGCAGTAAACAAGGAAGTTGATTTGGAATTCTATTTGACGGGCGCAGACAGAAACAACTATGACCTAATCAGCAACATAACTCCAACTGGGAACATTCTTCCAAGGAAAATTGACGTCTATGGAGAAAACAAGACAAAACAATTTGGCTTTGAAGACCCGCAGCTCACATACAACACAAGCGGGCTTTTGCCGGGGGACTATTTGACGGGAAATGTTCAAAGACAGAGCGGAGAAAGCGTTGGGAACTATGTAATAGGAGTTGGAACGCTTTCAAATCCGAATTATGAAATTAATTTCATTGCGGCAAACTTTGCAATAACTCCAAGACAAATTCAAATTGAAATCCATGCAAAAGAAAAGCAATATTTGGATTCTGACCCAGAGTTTACTTACACAGTAACAAACGGGAGAGAAGTTCCAGGCTATCCGCTGAACGTTGTTTTAACAAGGACCCAAGGTGAAACAATTGGAGACTATCCAATTGAAATTGCTTCCTACAATCAAGAGTACTATTTAATTACAGTTGCTGCGCCAGCAAATTTAACAATCATAAAAAGAGATGTGACAGTTCAAGTTGGAATTTTAGACAGAGAGTTTGATGGAACTGATGATGCAGAAATCTCTCCAACATTTATAAATCTTCCTGGCAATAACCCAGATGAAATTGCTTTAAGCAGCAGCTTAACGGCAATATTTCAAGACATTAACATTGGCGTTTGGCCAATAACATATTATTTAAACGGGGAAATAGTTTCCGAGTTTGGTCAAAATGTTATGTCAGGAAACAACTTGCCTTGCTATAATTTTCAATTTGAAGTTCAAGAAAGCGCAGAAATTGTCAAGAGAAAAATAACGCTTTTATATATGTTTCCAATGGTAAAACAATATGGCTATGAAGACGCGCCTTTCAATGCCTTTGGAGTTATAAACACCTTTTCGAATATCTTTGACTTTTTGAACTTTTGGGTTGAGCGTGAACCGGGAGAAGAAGTTGGCGTCTATGACCTGTATTTCAAAGAGCCATATGAGGGAGCAAACAACAATTTCGATATCACATTGGCAGAGGACTATAAATACCATATTATTCCAAGACAAATTCTAATTGAAACGGAAGCGGCCTCAAAGGTCTTTGGCGAAGAAGACCCGGAAATAATCTATTGGCTTTCCGACGAAACACCTCTTCCAGAAGGGATTTTGTTTGAAGACTTAGTCTCAGGAACTCCTTCAAGAATGCCGGGAGAAGATGCCGGTTTTTATAACCACACCCTTGGAAGCATGACGATTGAACAATCTCAAAGACACAGATATGAGCTTGTGATTTCATCCGGCGGTTTGACAATTACGCCGCGGCCAATTGAAATTGAGATTGATAATCAAACAAAGGAATATGGCGATCCAACGCCAACATTCACCTATAAAATTCTTGCAGGATCGCTTGTTTCTCCTTCAGATTTAAAAATTTTAACAGATTCAACCGACAACGCGGGAACTTGGAGGCTCTACGCTGAAATCAACACCTCAAACTATGACGTCGTTTGCAACGAGGCCGTTTACACAATAACTCCGGCGCCGCTTACGGTTGGGCCATTAAACGGAAGCAAAATTTATGGAGAGGAAGATCCAGAACTTAAGGTTGAAATTCTTTTTGGAAGCTTAAAAAACGGCGAAACGCTTTCTCAAATTCTTTCTGGAAGCTTGGAAAGAGAGGTGGGCGAAGATGTTGGCTTCTATGCAATCTCTAAAGGGACGCTTTCTTCAAACAGTAATTACGAGCTAACTTACACCGGAAGTGCAACATTTGAAATTATAAAAAGAGATCTAACAGTTACTGCAGATGAAATCAAACTGTTCCTAGACCAGCTTCCGTTTACAGGAGAGTTGACATATAAAATTAGCCCAGCGCTGATTGGCGGAGATGTTTTAGAAGGCGAACTTGAGGTTGAGGAAATAACTGGCCTTGGGGCGTTTAAAATTTCCCAAGGAACGCTAAGCAACGAAAACTACAACATAATTTTTGAAGAAAGCTATGTAACAGTTTCAAAGCGCCTGCTTGTAATTCAAGCGGATTCCCATCAAAAGACCTATGACTCCAGCCCATTCTCACAGCCAACCTTCCAAATTTTGCCCGAAAGCCAGTTGATTGACGGCCAAGACGCGCAATATTTTGGAATTGTTGCAAGCGTTTCTCAAAGTTCAAATGTTGGAAGCTATCCAATAACAATTGAATATGGAATTGTTGACGGCCAGCTAGACGAGCAGAGAAAGCAAGAAATTGAAAGATATTACGACGTTCAAATTATAACAGGAACGCTAAACATAACCCCAGCAAAGATAACAATTACAGTAAACGACTATGTTCTAACCTATGGAGAAACTCTTCCAACTTCAAACGATTTAACCTATTCTATCACAAGCGGAACAAATTATAACAGCGAAATTGTCGTTAATTTAAACTGGGAAAACAACAAAAATGCTGGGCAATATGACATTTCTGCAAGCTTTAGCGGAGCTGAGAACTATGAGATAACATGCAATTACGGTAAGGTAATTATAAATAAAAAGCCAATTGAGGTTAACATAGATGACATTAAAAAAACTTATGGAACGCAAGATCCAACACTGAGCTATCAAATTGAAGGCCTTTTAGAAGGAGACCAACTTTTTGAAAGCATAAAAAGAGAGGAAGGCGAAGACGCAGGAAGATATGAAATAACCTTCAGTTATAATAATTCAAATTATATAGTATCCGCAAATCAAGCATATTTCACAATCGAGCCGCGCCCGCTCTATGTTACAATCTATGCAAGCGACAAGGTTTATGACGGAACAGACCAAGTTAAAACAAGCTTCGAAATGTCCAATTTATTAGAGAACGATTTGGTTGTTTTAACATTAAACGCAAATTTTGTAGATGCACAAATTGGCGACAACAAGGAGGTTCTCTTCACACATTCTCTCTCTGGCGATGACGGCCACAATTATGTTGTTGAAGTTGTAAACGAGCCAACAGCGAACATAACAAAGAAAACAATTTCAAACGGCGGTGTAACAATAACCGTTTCAGACGATAATACGATTTTAACAGAAGATGTTAGCCTTGTTGTTGAAAGAATTGCGATTGATAATTTTTCAACAATTGAAGGAAGAGAAACTTTGTTTGAATATCGAATCGTTCTTATGAAAGCTGGCCAAGTTCTTGAAAATGTTGGAAATTTGACCGTTGAAATCAGGCTTTTAGAGGAGGATCCAGAAAGCTTTGACCTTTTTCTTCAAAGCGCTGAAACAGAAATTGATTTCCGCCTTAGAACAAGAAGGTTGACCTTTGAAACTGAAAGCCTTGGAAACTTCTTGGCGGTCAAACCCCTTCCTTCCAATACGCTCATGTATGTTTTAATTGGCCTTGGCTCGGCGGCGGCTTTGGCAGGAATCGTTACGGGGGCTGTTTTAATTGCAAAAAGAAAGAGCTCAAACAAAAAGTCTAAACCAAAAATATAAAACGCTTAAAGGCCTTGTTCAACTGAACAAGGTTTTTCATTTAGATTGTCTGAAACTAAACATTCCGTTGTTAAAAGAGTTGAGGCAACGCTTGCCGCGTTTTGAAGGGCAAAGCGCGTTACTTTTGTTGGGTCTATGATCCCAAGCTTAAACATGTTTCCATATTTGTTTGAGTATGCGTCAAAACCGAAATTGGGGTCGCTCTTGCTTGAAACTTTTTCGCTGACAACTCCTCCGCAAATTCCTGCATTTTCCGCAATTTGCTTCAACGGAGCATCTAGCGAAGAGAGAACAATTTGGGCGCCGGTTTTCTCATCTCCAGAAAGGGTTTGAACAAACTTTTTAAGCGGCTTTTTAAGCTTTGAAAGCGCAACTCCGCCGCCGGGGACAATTCCCTCAAGGGCGGCGGCCTTTGTTGCCGCAAGCGCGTCTTCAATTCTAAGTTTTTTCTCGTTCATTTCAACCTCTGTCGCCGCGCCAACGTTGATTACGGCAACTCCGCCAGAAAGCTTTGCAAGCCTTTCCGAAAGCTTTTCTTGGCCATATGTACCGCTGCCATCGGAAAGCTCTCGCCTAATTTGCGCCGCCCGTTCCAAAATTTTTTCCCTGTCGCCGTGGCCTTCGATGATTGTTGTTTGTTCCTTTTCAACGACAACTTTTTTCGCCCTTCCAAGTTGTTCCAGCTCCGTGTTTTCAAGCTCCAGGCCAAGTTGGCTTGAAATGAAGGAGGCGCCGGTTAAAACGCAAATGTCCTTTAAACATTCAATTCTGTTTTCGCCAAATGAAGGAGCCCGAACGGCAACGGAAAGGAGAGTTCCTCTAAGTTTGTTTAAAACAAGAGCAGCAAGGGCATCGCCCTCAATTTCGTCCGCAATTATCAAAAGCTTTTGATTTGCGGCGGCAACTTTTTCCATAAGCGGAAGAATTTGGGAAAGGCTGGTTATTTTTTGATCGGAAACCAAAATTAGTGGCTCTTCCAAAACGGCCTCCATCTTTTCCATGTCTGTTGACATGTATGGGGAAAGATAGCCGCGCTCAAACTGCATTCCCTCAACAACTGAAAGTTGCGTTTTGATTGAATTCGACTCCTGGGCGGTTATAACGCCATCTTTTCCAACCCTTTCAATTGCCTGGGCAATCAACCTTCCAATTTCCTCGTCTCCCGCGGAAATTGTTGCAACTTGCATGATCTCTTCGCTTGAGCTGACGGGCCTTGACATCTTTTTTAATTTTTCAACAACAAAGTCAACCGCCTTAAAAATTCCCTTTCTAAGTACAATTGGGTTTGCTCCAGCGGCAAAGTTTTTAAGCCCCTCGCAAGCTATGTGCTGGGCGAGAACGGTTGCTGTTGTTGTTCCGTCTCCCGCAACATCGTTTGTCTTTATACTTGCCTCTTTAATTAGCGCCGCGCCCATGTTTTCAAAGGGATTTTCAAGCTCAATTTCCTTTGCAATTGTAACGCCGTCGTTTGTTATTAGCGGCGTTGCAAACTTTCTGTTTAAAACAACGTTTCTTCCCTTTGGGCCAAGGGTAACTTTAACAGCGTCAGCAACGGCGCTAACGCCCTTTTCAAGCGCTTCTCTTGCAGCTTGTCCGCTCAATATTTGTTTGCTCATATCACTCCTCCAAAATTGCCAAGATGTCCGCTTGGCGAATAATTGTTAAAACTCTGTCTTTAAACTTGTACTCAATTCCGCTGAACTTTGAATAGAAAACCGTGTCGCCCTCTTTTACAAAAATTTTTGTTTCCTCTGGCTTGTTTTTTTCTTCTGGAACAAAGACAACTCTTCCCATCTGAGGGCGCTCTTGGCTTTGAGAGGGGAGAATTATTCCTCCAAAACTTTCTTGCTTTGCCTCAAGCTGTTCAATTACAATTCTGTCGAAAAGCGGTTTTATTTTCATTTTGTCTCCTTTTGTTTTTGCCGTTTTTTTGTTTTTTGTGCTAAAAAAGCTCGTTTTTTATCGAAATATCAAGAAAAATTTACAATTTTAGCGATTTTTAACATATTTTTTCTGCCTAAACCATAAATTACACAAAGAGTTGGGAAAAATCAATTAACTCTGCCAAAAGCCATGAAGAAAAACAAATTTTTCGTTTTAGTTTTTTCCGTCGTTTGCGTCGGCCTTTGCGTTGTTGTTGCTGGGCTGCTTTCCTCTGTTATAACAGTTAGCGGAGGAAGCGTTTCCGCGGGAACTTTTTCCGGATTTAAGGTCTTTGCAATTTCGCTTGGAGAGTTCACGTCAGAAAGCTCAGCCCAAACTCTTGCACAGCAAACAAGCCAAAGAGGCGGGGCAGGCTTTGTCTATGAAAGTGACAATCTTTACTACGTTTTGGCTTCTGCATATGAGGAGGAAAACGACGCAAAACTTGTTCAAAAAAATCTTTCAGAAGGGGGGACCACAAGCAAGATTATTGAAATTGAAGTTTCACAGCCAGAATTTAACGGCATTAGCTCAGAGGAGCAAAAAAAGTCCTTCCTCTCTGCGCTAAGCCAAATTAAATCAACCTTCGTAATGTTATATGATATTTCAATTTCTTTGGATACAGGGGCAACTGATGAAACCAAGGCAAAAATTGAGATCATTGCAGCAAACGGAGATTTGGAAGTTGCACTTAAAAAAATTACTCGTGGAGAGAGCGCAATTGACGGAATCTATTACCAACAAATTTCAAACACATACAGTGAAATTGAGGACATTTTAAATGAACTTAAAGATTACGAAAATATCAATGGCGTTTCGCTCTCTTCTAAGATAAAGTTTGGATATCTTTCTATTATTGACAAGGCAAAGGACTTGGTTAATTTAATTGATAATAAAATTTAGTATTTTTTCCTCTGTTTAGGGCAAACTAAAATTGGCAAAGGAGTTAGCCTTTGACTAAACAGGAGGTGTGTTAAGATGTTTGGCAAAAAAAGTTCAAAAAACAGTTCAAAATCTTCTTCAGCAAACCGCGCAAGATCTAGCGTTGAAGCAGCAAAATCTTCAAGCTCAAGCTCAAGCGCAAAGAACTGTTCTTCAAGCTCCAAAAGTTCAAGCAGCCGTGGCTAAAACTTGAACAAAAAAACCGAGAAGAATCACTCCTCGGTTTTTTTATTTTCTAAAAAGTTTTTTGTTATATTGTAAATTTCGTTTGAAATTTCGTCAATTGTTTTCAGCTGGCCAAATTTATTTAAACAAGAAATCTGGGTCCAGCCAAACTTAGTTGCAACATACTTTGCCGTGTTGTATGCGCGGCTTAAATGTTTTTCGTCTTGCTCATGAATGTCCTTTTTTGTTCCTGCTTTAAGTTCGCCGCGGCTTTGTGCAAGAAGGCGGCTTTTTTCCGTTGGCATGTCTAAAAAGAAAATTAAATTTGCCTTTGGAAGAGAAAGACTTTCAAACTCCAAATCGCAAACCCAGTTCAAAAAGCTGTCAACTTCTTTTTCCGAGCTAAGTTTGCAGGCTTGGTGGATCATGTTGGAATAGACATATCTATCCAGCAAAACGATTTTTCCTTCGTCCAAAAATTTTTTAAAGCCGTTTTCAATGTTTAAATAGGTTGCAACCCTGTCCGCCGCAAACAGAACAGAGGCTTGTTTTGGGCTTATCGAATTTGCCTCGCTTCCAAGGGCGCCGGAAAGATAAAGCTTAACTGGCCCAGAAGACGGGCTTTGATAGCTTGGAAAGCTGTGAGAGACAACGTCATAGCCGTCCTTTTCAAGATTTTTGAGAAGAAGCTGAGTTTGCGTTTTTTTGCCGCTTCCGTCCGTTCCCTCGATTACAATTATTGCTCGGCCCATTCTTTTGCCTCCGTCTCTGATTGATAGGTTTCATTTAGTTTTGAAATTTCGCCATTCAACCGGCTTATTTCAACTGTTTGCCAGATTATAATACAAAACAGGGCAATAAAAAGCAGAACCGCCGAAACGGTTAAAATTTTAGCAATCAACACTTTCTTTGCTCTTCTTTTGTTTTCCATTTAATCGCGAAACAATTCCTTTAAAAAAAGTATACCACCTTTTTGAAAGTTTTGCAATCATTCTTCCAACGGAAATTCTCTGAAGGAAAATTCCAAAAAGGAAGGAAAGAATTAAATAGAGCCTTAGCTCGCCATAGTTAAACGCAAGGACAGAAAGGAGTAGAACAGCTCCCAAACTAAGCCCAATCAAAACGTCCAACAAAATTCCAACAACTTTATTTTTGTTGCACAAAAAACAAACAAGATTTCTTGCGTCAAACAAAAACCCGCAACCAAAGCCAATTGCAAGAACAATTAAAAATATAAGTGGTTGAGAGAGCGTTTCATAGAGAAGCATGTTTTCTCCTATTTAAAAATTCTTTTGACAAGGCCAACCTTTTCCTTTGGCCCAACATATTTAATTGAAGAAATCTTTCCGCCAACTTCCAAAACGCCCGCTTCAACGTCAAGTTTTTTAACTTCCATTCCGCTTCCCAAAACGTTCAATGTTTGGTTCTCAAGTTGAAGAGTAAGTGAATTTTCGCTAAGCGCCGCCGCCTTTTTTATTCCGGTTATTGTCAAATGTGATTGATTTATTAAAATTAATTTGTTTTCCATAAATTCTCCTTTTTATATTTTTATTAAAAAAAACATTTTATATGAGCAAAACCTGATGAATTTAAAAAACTTTGTCATATTTTCCAAATTTCGGTCATTGTATATAATAACTTTAATTCGGAGGGATTTTGTTATGGAAAATACCACAAGCCAAACCAAAGCAGAAGCAGTTAGAGAGGTTGAGGTTGGAGCAAAAAAAGAAAACCTGGAGTTTCTTGTTTCACTTCCGGAAGAAAACATTTCTAAAATCCTTTCGGCCAGTGCGAGCATAACAACAGACAAATATGAGGCGCTTTTGGGTGAACTTTCTTTCAGTGGCCAGGCTTGCCTAAATTTTGTCTATAGTTTGGAAGACGGAACAATTTCAAACTACAAAACTTGCCAGGATTTTTCAGGCAAGTTTGAAAACCTTTCCTTCGACCCTTCTTCACTTGTTAAAATTCTTCCAAATGTTTTGGACATATCAATTGAAAGCGCAAACGGAAGCGCAATTAAAGTTAAGTTGACAATTGAAAACACCTTCTCTCTTTTGAAAAACCAAGAGATTTCGCTTTTCTCTTCTGAAGATCCAAACATTTATGTTAAACAATCGGAAATTGGGCTTTGCACCCACGCAAACAGAAACTGTTCAAACTTTAATCAAACTAGCGTCTTTGAAACGAAGTTTTCTGTTGGAAGAATTTTAAGCACTTCAAGCGTTGCAATTGTAAATAAAACAAGCGCGCTTGACGGAATTGTTGTTGTTGAAGGCGACACAATTTCAAGAATTTTATACTCAACAGGCGAAGAAAGGCCAGTTTTAGTTTCCCAAGTTAACAAAGATTCCTTCCGCGAGGAAATTGAAGATTCCATGGCAACGAAAGATTCTCCAGTTTTGGCGTGGGCGACTGTTGACGGG
>CALWHN010000007.1 GCA_944380415.1 uncultured Clostridia bacterium
ACAAAATTAAAAAGAAATTAAAATATTAAAAAGGTCATAGTAAATAATTACATACTATGACTTTTTTATTTTGATTTTTGCTTTTTAAAAAATAAATTTAATTTTATTAAAATTATTTATAAATTTGTAATACTTTTATTACATATATTTTTTCGCATGAGTTGTGGACTAATATCAGTTTGGCTCAAATTAAATTTGTGATAAAATGAATAATATGGAAAATAATTTAAAAATTGAATTTTTTGAGCTTGGAAAAATTGACGAAAGTCTGTTTACAAGAGTTGTTGTTGTTTGTAGGTATGGACAAAAATTTGTTTATGTCAGGCAAAAAGGAAGGGAAAGCTGGGAGATCCCCGGCGGGAAAATAGAGTTAAACGAAACGTGGCAAAGCGCGGCAAGGCGAGAACTATTTGAAGAAACTGGGGCAAAAGAATTTAAGCTTGAGCCAATTTGCGGATATAAAATTTCAAAGCCTGCCCTCTTGCTTTTTGCAGAAATTGAAGTGTTTGGACAAAAACCAGATTCTGAAATTGAAGAGGTTGGCTTTTTTAACGAGCCGCCAAAAAATTTAACATACGCCGACTCTCACACAAAAATGTTTGAAAAAGTTAAAAAATTTAAGAAATTACAATAACATTCTTTATTCCTCAAAGAGGTTATTGCTTAAAAAGACAGGTTGGGAAGTTATGTTTACGCCAAGCTTTTTTAAAAGTTGCTCCTCTGCCGATGGGAGAATAAAAGTTGAATGTGCCTCAACTCCAGAAAGATTTGAAAGTGCTTCAATTGCTTTTTTTGCCTTTGTGTTTGAACGAGCAGAAATTGAAAGAGCAATTAAAACATCGTCCAAAGATAAGATGCTTGAGCGAGCGCTTGAATATGCCTTTCTAAAGTCAACAATTGGAAGCAAGATGTCGTCTGAAATTATATCAAAATTGTCGTCTATATCGGCAAGCGCTTTGAGCGCATTTAAAACAACCGTTCCACAGGCGGAAATCATTTTCTTGTTCTTTCCAAAGATAATTTTTCCGTTTGGAAGTTCCATTGCGATGCACGGCAATTTAAACTTCTTTTCCGCCGCCTTGGCCTCTTCAACAACTGGAAGAAAGGAAGGAACAAGTTCAAGCTCTGCCATTAAGCTTTTTGTTCGGTCAACCGTTTCAAGAGAAACAAGACCCTTTTTAAAATCACATTCTGCTTGCAAAAACCTTCTAACAACCTCTTTTTTTGCCGCCTCGCAAGCCAGGCTGTGGTTTGTTATTGCGCTTGCAACCATGTTGACGCCCATGTCGGTTGGAGATTTATACACGTCCTTTCCAGTAATCTTTTTTAAAATGTTTTTCAAAACGGGATAAACCTCAATGTCTCTGTTATAGTTGACCGTTAGTTTTCCATAGGCAGAGAAATGATATGGGTCTATTTGGTTGATGTCTTTCAAATCTGCAGTTGCAGACTCATATGCAATGTTAATTGGATCTTTAAGCGGAAGGTTCCAAACAGGAAAAGTTTCAAACTTTGAATAACCCGCTTTAATTCCCCTTTTAAAGTCATGGTACATTTGGCTTAAACAAGTTGCAAGTTTTCCGCTTGATGGCCCCGGCGCAGTTACAACAACCAACGGCTTTGTTGTTGGAACATATGGATTTGCGCCATAACCCTCGTCTGAAACAATTACGTCAACCTCGTTTGGATAACCTTTTGTTGGCCTGTGGATAAAAACTCTTTCGCCGCGCTGCTCAAGTTTTCTTGCAAACTTTGTTGCATTTGGCTGGTCCTCATAAAGGGTTATAATGATTGATGAAACAAAAAGACCAAGGCCGCGCAAGCTGTCAACAAGCCTTAAAACTTCGTTGTCATAGCTTAGGCCAAGGTCCGCCCGAATTTTATTTTTTTCTATGTCTCTTGCAGAGATGCAAAAAATTATTTCCGCCCTGTCTTTTAGTTTTAGCAACAGTTTGGTTTTGATGTTTGGGTCAAAGCCCGGGAGAACTCGCGCAGCGTGGTAATCGTCAAAAAGTTTGCCGCCAAATTCAAGATATAGTTTGTTGTTAAATTTTTCAACTCGCTCAATAATTTTTTCGCTTTGGAGCTTTAAATATAGCTCATTATCAAAAGCAATTTCTCTTTTGTTCATATGCCCCCCTTTTTTTTAAAACAAATTTAAGTATAAAAGATTTTTTTAAGATTTCATAATAAATAACAAAATAAGTTTAAAATTTATTTTTATTATGATAAACTTTTGCCATGACAAAAGAACTTGAATTTTTAATCAATATTTCAAAAGCGGCAGGTGCTCTAATAACAGAGAATATGGAAGTTTTTCAAAAGGGCGAAAACGATTTAGTAACAAATTTCGATTTAATGCTTGAAAAATATATAATTTCGCAGATAAAAGAAAACTTTCCAAATTTTGATATCGTAAGCGAAGAATTTAACCCAAGTGGCAAGCTAACAGAAAACTGTTTTGTTATCGACCCAATAGACGGAACAATTAACTTTGCAAACAATTATCCTCTTTGGGCAATTCAGCTAGCCTGCGTTAAGGGCGGGAAAACTTGCGCGGCGGTAATTTACGCCCCAAAATTAAATGAACTTTTTTATGCAGATGAAAACGGCGCTTTTCTAAACGACAAAAAAATTTCGGTTAGCAGCCTTCAAAAGGAAAAAACAATTTGCGCCCATGAAGGCAGAGATAAGATTTTACACAACATTGAGATTTCAAAATCAATCCCCCACATTCGCTCAACTGGAAGCGCAGCAATAAGCTTTGCTTCTGTTGCAGCCGGAAGGTTTGGCGCTAATTTGTTTACCCGAGACAACCCGTGGGACTATATTCCCGGAACTTACATTTGTAAAATGGCCGGAGCCAAGATTATCGACAAAAAAGAATGCCACATCGCAGCAAGTTCACTTGATTATGCTAAATTTTTAGAAAACGTTTCAGACAAAGTAAAAATTCAAAACATAATTAACTATAGCGCCACTTGTGCGCTTTAATTAGTCTTCCATCGCATAATAGCTTCCGGAATGTTGCGTTGCAGGGAACCTTTGGCCTTTTTCAAGGTATGTTGCCCCGCCGCATCTTCCGTTTGCATCATAGCAAGCGTAGTTGCCGGATTGTGGGGCTTGTTCGCCTGGCCTAAATTGTCCGTTCATTTTCCACCTCCAACATTATCTTGTGCAGTTAGAAATTTTTAATTCAAACAAAATAAAACCTGCTTTCGCAGGTTTTGTGTTAGTTGGACTCAGTTGATGTAATAAAATCAACTGTCATCGTGTAAGTCTGGCTGTTATATTCAAAGCTAACTTGCGCTGTGTGATAGCCAAGCGAAACAACCGTGTCGTCGGTTACCTCTTGGCCGTCCAGTTGCAATATATTGAAAGTTTGAATTTGTGTTGGATGATTGGCAAGATTTCTATAGTCTTGGTCTTCACTGTACATGTCAAGAGCAATTTTAATGTACCCATTTGTTTCTATTTGAGAAACAGTTTCTTGGCCAGTTGAATTGAAAAACACATTTCTTCTTCCTCCGTTTGATAAATATCCTCCTGTTGGAACATCACTTCCAGATGGAACGTAAGAATCCTCAAACATTGGAGGATAATCTCCAAAAAATGTAATATTTTCACAAATGTGAAGTTCATTTAGTATCGAAGTAAGATCCACTACCTCTGGAACTTCCTCCCCTTCGTTCCATTCAATTTCCATAACAACTTCGCCGTTTTCTCTTTGACAGCCATAACAATAAGTTGCTGTATATTGAAAGGTTTCTTCCGAGGTTGGAATTGCATCGCCTCTTATAATTATAATCATATAGATGTCACCTTGTTCAGTAGCCGTTTGCACTTCAAAAGTATTGTTTGAAAAGAGTTTAACATGCTGATTATAATATGAACCTTCACCACTAGGGTTATCCATTTCTCCCCAATAATATTTAACGACGCTAACTGGCGGCTCAAAACTCAGCTCTCCGCTTAAATTAAAGCTTTCGTTTGGCGCGGCAAAGACAAAGGCCGAAAGCCCAAGCGTTAGAACAAGGGCAAAACCCAAAACAACCCAAAACAACATTACTTTTAATTTTGTTCCCATTTTTTATCCCCTTTTTTTATTTTTCTTTTTTAAAAAATTTTTATTCCGCAAGCTTATATATATCTTACTGCCCCCCTTCCCCCCCTGTCAAGTTTTTTTACATGTTTTTTAAAAATTTTTTTAAGGGTTTGAGGCGCAATGTCAAATTAATATTCAAACCAATTATAAAGCAGAAAAAACAAAAAGATATGTCGGCTATCCGTAAACTTTAAAATAATTTTTTAACAAAGTGCGTTAAAACACTTTATTTTTTCTAAAAATAGGTTAAAATATATATTATGGAGTATAGGAACTTTCAGCTGGTTTCTAATTTTAAACCATCAATAGACCAAAAAAACGCGATTGACAACTTAACCGCGGGTTTAAACGATGGCTTAAAAAACCAGGTTCTCCTTGGCGTCACTGGGAGCGGAAAGACTTTTACAATGGCAAACATTATTGCCAACATCAACAAGCCAACGCTTGTGATCGCCCACAACAAAACTCTTGCCGCTCAACTTTGCAACGAGTTTAGAGAATTCTTTCCAAACAATCGCGTTGAATATTTTGTTTCATATTACGATTACTATCAGCCCGAGGCCTACATTGTTTCAACCGACACATACATAGAAAAGGACATGGCAATCAACGACGAAATTGAAAAACTTCGAAACTCCGCAACGGCCTCCCTGTTTGAGCGAAGCGACACGATTATTGTTGCCTCGGTTTCCTGCATCTATGGCCTTGGAGATCCGGAGGAATACAACGGGCTTCAAGTTAACGTTCGCGAAGGAGATGTTGTTGACAGAAACTCAATTATGAGAAAGCTAATTGAAATTCAATACACGCGAAACGACATTGAATTCAAGCGCAGCACCTTTCGCGTTAAAGGCGACACGCTTGATGTGTTCCCAGCAAACAGCAGCGAAATTGCAACTAGAATTGAATTTTTTGGCGATGAAATTGAAAAAATCTATCAATTCAATGCCTTAACCGGCGAAAAAGTTTTCGAATTGAAGTCCCAAACTTTTTTTCCTGCAACCCACTATGCAATTTCTCGCGGCCGCCTTTTAAGCGCTATTAGAGAAATTGAAAAGGATGCGGAAGAAGAAGTTAACGCATTTAAATTTCAAGACAAACTGATTGAAGCTCAAAGGCTTAAAGAAAAAGTTGAATATGACGTTGAGATGATGAAGGAAGTTGGATATTGCAGCGGAATTGAAAACTATTCTCGCTATTTTGACGGAAGAAAGCCGGGCGAAGCACCATACACTCTTTTGGATTATTTCCCAAAGGGGTTTATAACGTTGATTGACGAAAGCCACATGACAATCCCCCAAATTCGTGCAATGTACAATGGAGACCGCTCAAGAAAGGACAACTTGGTTGAATATGGCTTCAGGCTTAAATCTGCCTATGACAACCGACCACTTAATTTTGACGAATTTAAGGAAAAGATTGGCCAAACAGTTTATGTTTCTGCGACGCCAGGCAAATATGAACTTTCCGTTGCGGACAACATAACAGAACAGTTAATTAGGCCAACAGGGCTTTTGGACCCTTCAATTGAGGTTTTGAAAACGGAGGGGCAAATTTCTGCCCTGCTTGAAGAAATTAAAAAGACAACAAAAAAATCTGGAAGGGTTTTGGTTACAACTTTGACCAAAAAAATGGCGGAAGATTTGACAAACTATCTCTGTGAGAACGGAGTTAAGGCAAGATATCTCCACTCTGAAATAGACACGATGGAGAGAATTGATATAATAAACGACCTTAGAAGCGGCGAGTATGACGTTTTGGTTGGAATTAACCTTTTAAGAGAGGGGCTTGACCTTCCGGAGGTCATGTTGGTTGCAATTTTGGACGCAGATAAAGAGGGCTTCTTGCGAAGCGAAGGCGCATTAATTCAAACAATTGGCCGCGCAGCAAGAAACAGCGAGGGCCACGTTTTGATGTTTGCAGACAGGATTACAGATGCAATGAAGGCCGCAATTGACGAAACAAACAGAAGGCGAAAAATCCAGCAGGAATACAACGAAAAATATGGAATAACGCCAAAAACAATTGTTAAAGAGATTAAAAACACAATTGAAATAACCAAAAAATCACTTGGTAATTTGGATAAGACAGACATTTCTGAACAAATTGAAAAACTTAAAGCGCTTATGAAAATTGCTTCGTCAAATTTGGATTTTGAGCTTGCAATTAAATATCGAGAAGAAATTAGTAAATTAAAAAAGAGGTTGGAAAGTGGAAAACGATAAGATAATAATTAAAGGGGCAAGGGAAAATAACCTTAAAAACATTGACCTTGAACTTCCAAGAAACAAGTTGATTGTGTTTACGGGCGTCAGCGGAAGCGGAAAGAGCACGCTTGCCTTTGACACGATTTTTGCCGAAGGTCAAAGAAGATATATGGACAGCCTGTCCTCCTATGCGCGCCAATTTTTGGGTCAATCGTCCAAGCCAGATGTCGACAGCATTGAGGGGCTTTCGCCTGCAATTTCAATTGACCAAAAGTCAACCAACCACAACCCTCGTTCAACAGTTGGAACGATTACGGAAATTTATGACTATCTAAGGCTTTTATACTCTAAGATTGGAAAGCCTTTTTGTCCAAACTGCAACAAGGAAATTTCAACGCAAACTGTTGACCAAATAATCGACAGGCTTTTGGAAACTCCAAACGGGGCCAAAATGCTTTTAACTTCGCCAATTGTCAAAGGCAAAAAGGGAACCCACCAAGATATAATTGAATCAATCAAGAAAAAGGGCTACTCAAGGCTTTTGATTGACGGGAAGATTAAAAAGGTTGATGAGGAAATTTCCCTTGAAAAGAACATAAGACACAACATTTCTGTTATTGTTGACAGAATTGTTATGAAAGAAGGAATTGTTGAAAGGCTTTCAGACAGCGTTGAACAAGCGCTTGGGCTGAGCCACGGAATTTTGGATGTTTTCTTTGAAAATAACCGCCATGAAATGTTCAGCACGCGCCACTCCTGCCCAACTTGCGGCTACTCTCTTGACGAAATAACGCCAAGGCTTTTCAGCTTTAACAGTCCGTTTGGCGCATGTCCAAACTGCAGCGGCCTTGGCTATACAATGGACATAGACGAATCGCTGATTCTAAAGAACAAGCGCCTTTCAGTTAAGGGCGGCGCTTTCAATGTTGCTGGGTGGAAATATATTTATGGCGGCATGACGAAGGGCTATTTTGACGCCATTTCAGAAAAATATGACATAGACTTAAACGCGCCAATCTCTTCGCTTCCGAAGGAAAAGTTGAACATTTTTTTGTATGGAACTGGCGATGAAACTCTTGACGTAACATTTAAAACAAACAATGGAAACATAAAGTCCTTTACGGCGCCGTTTGAAGGAATTATTAACAACTTAAAGAGAAGGTTTAAAGAAACAGACAGCGAATTCATGCGAAGCGAAATCCAAAAGCTTATGAAAAACCAAAAGTGCCCGGTTTGCGGTGGAAAGCGCCTAAAACAAACTGCCCTGTCCGTCAAAGTTGCAAATCTTGACATTGCAGAGATGTCTGCAATGTCTGTTGACAAGCTTTTGAAGTTTTTGGAAAACATAAACATTAGCAACTATGACAAAAAAGTTGGGCAAAGCATCTTTAAAGAAATAACCTCCCGCCTTCAGTTCTTAAAAAATGTTGGCCTTTCCTACTTAACGCTTTCAAGAGAGGCGGAAACCCTGAGCGGCGGCGAAGCTCAAAGAATTAGGCTTGCAACCCAAATTGGAAGCGGGCTCACCGGCGTTTTATACATCTTAGATGAGCCAAGCATTGGCCTTCATCAAGTTGACAACGAAAAGCTTTTAAACACGCTTTTTTCGCTTAGAAATTTAGGAAACACGCTGATTGTTGTTGAACACGACGAAGAGACAATTTTATATGCAGACTATGTTGTTGACGTTGGCGTTTACGCCGGCGTTCATGGCGGCGAAATTGTTGCAACTGGAACGCCACAGGACATCATGAATTGCCCAAGGTCGATAACCGGCCAGTTCCTTTCTGGGAAGGAAAAAATTGAAATCCCAAAGAAAAGAAGACGCCCAAAAGGATTCTTCAGAATTTTAAGCTGCTCGGAAAACAATCTTAAAAAAATTGAAGCTAAATTCCCTGTTGGCTGTTTCACCTGCGTAACAGGCGTTAGTGGAAGCGGAAAGAGCACGCTTGTTTCAAGAACGCTCTACCCAATTTTGGCAAACTATTTAAACAAAACTCAGCGCGAAGAGGGAAAACACGGAAAAGTTTCTGGCCTTGAACTTTTCGACAAGGTTATCAGCATCGACCAATCGCCAATTGGACGAACTCCGCGCTCCAATCCCGCAACCTACACAGGCGTCTTCACCGCAATTAGAGAACTTTTTGCAACAACGCAAACGGCAAAAGTTAAGGGCTTTAGCGCTTCTAGATTTAGTTTTAACGTTCCTAGCGGGCGCTGCGAGCGCTGCGAGGGCGAAGGAATTAAGCGAATTGAAATGTATTTCCTTCCAGACATTGAAGTCCCCTGCGAAGTTTGCGAAGGAAAGAAATATAACCAAGAAACGCTTTCCGTATACTACAAGGGAAAGAACATAAGCGAAGTTTTGGACATGACCGTTGAAGAAGCTCTTGAGTTCTTTAAGAACATTCCAAACATTCGAACAAAGCTTCAAGCGCTTTATGATGTTGGGCTTGGATATATCAAACTTGGCCAGTCCTCAACAACGCTCAGCGGCGGAGAGGCACAAAGGGTTAAACTTGCAACAGAACTTGCAAAGAGAAGCACAGGAAAAACGCTTTACATTTTGGACGAGCCAACAACCGGGCTTCACATGTATGACGTCAGAAAACTGATTAATATTCTTCAAACTTTTGTTGACAAGGGAAACACCGTTGTTGTTATTGAACACAACCTAGATGTCATAAAAGTTGCAGATTACATCATAGACCTTGGCCCAGAGGGCGGGGACGCTGGCGGCGAAATTGTTGCATCTGGAAACCCCGAAAAGGTTGCTAAATGTGAAAACAGTTACACGGGAATGTATTTAAAAAAGATTCTTTCAAAGGAGAAAAGTGGAACAGAAAATTAAGGAAAAAGTTAAGGCCCTTCCCCGCTCAAGCGGCGTTTACATCATGAAAAACAACAAGGGCGAAATAATTTACATTGGAAAAGCAAAAATTTTAAAAAATCGCGTTTCCCAATATTTTCAAAACTCAAAAAAACAAATTAAAGTTCAAACAATGGTCGACAACATTGCAGATTTTGACTATATCCTAACGCCAAGCGAACTTGATGCTTTTATCTTGGAAAATACCTTAATTAAAAAACACAAGCCGTTTTTTAACATTCTTTTAAAGGACGGAAAACAATATCCTTACATAAGAGTTAATCCCCATGACGACTACCCTCGCTTTAGCGTTGTTAGAAAGGTTAAAAACGACGGTGCAAAATATTTTGGCCCATATTTTGGAAAAATCAATGCATATGAGCTTTTAAAAACGCTAAACAGCGCCTATCCAGTTAGAACATGCAACAAAGAATTTAAACAAAAAAAGAAAACACGGCCTTGTCTAAACTATTCAATTGGGCTTTGCAGTGGCCCTTGTTGCGACAAAATTTCAAAGGAAGATTACAAGGCAATTGTTTCAAGAGCAATGAGCTTTTTAAACGGAAATGAAAGGGAAATTTTATCAATTTTAGAAAATAAAATGAAATTGGCAAGCGAAAGCGAAAATTTTGAAACGGCAATTTCGCTTAGAAACAGAATTGCAATGGTTAAAGAGCTGTCAAACCGCGCAGTCGTTGACCTTGCAAAAACGGCGGAATTTGATATATTTTCCGCGGAAAGAGCGGAAAACTATGCAGCAGTTAATGTTACGATTGTCCGTGCTGGAAAGCTTCTTTCAAGCCAAAACTTTGACATCTCCCAGGCAAGCGATTTGGAGGAAGGATTTTCTTCATTCATCTTGCAATATTACACGAACAAAATGGTTCCAAAAAATATTTTAACCAATTTAACTTTGGATTTTAATTTGCTTGAAAATGCTCTTTCCGTTGTTAAAGGAGCAAATGTCACATTTTCCGTACCAGAGAGAGGGGCAAAGCGAAAGCTGGTTCTAATGGCAGAGCAAAACGCAAAAAATTTCATTGAGAAGGAGTTTTTAAAGGAAAAAGATGAAACATATTTAAACATGGTCAGAGCTCTTAAAATTGGTCTTTCTCTAGACGAGCTTCCAAACCGAATTGAATGTTACGATATTTCTCACATTTCTGGAACAAACAAGGTTGGATCGATGGTTGTTTTCGCCTTTGGGCGTGCGCAAAACAGCGACTACCGCAAATTTAAAATTAAAACTGTTGAGGGGAACGACGACTTTGCTTCGCTTAGCGAGGTCCTGAGCCGAAGGGTTTTGGAATTTAACAAACAAGCGGACGACTCATTTAAGAAGCTTCCAGATCTTTTGGTTATAGATGGAGGAAAGGGCCAACTCTCCTCCGTTGTCCAAACGCTTAAAGGAACATCTTTTGAAAACGTTCCAATCATATCCCTTGCCAAAAAATTTGAGGAAGTTTACACAAAAAATTCATCAAATCCAATTATATTTAAACAGGGAAGCCCTGAACTTCGCCTTCTTCAAAACATAAGAGATGAAGCCCACCGCTTCGCCATAACTTTTCATCGAACGCTTAGAAGCAAAACAATGCTAAGCTAAAACTTTCTTAGTTCGCTCTCTTCAATGTCCTTTCCAACAACGGAAACGACAAAGTCCTTTTCGGAATATAGCTGCTTTGCAACTTTGTTGACATCTTCTATCGTAACTTTTTCGATCATTTCAAATTCCCAATCCAAACTGGGAATTTCGCCAAAAATTGCAAATTTTGCCGCATTTAGCTTTGCAATTTGCATTTTGCTGTCCTGGGCATAAACTTTTGACGATTTTAAATTGTTTTTTGCCTTTATAAGCTCCTGCTCTGTAACACCGTGGTGTGAGAGTTCTTTTAAAACAGCTTTTATATTTTCAAGCGCAAGCCCAACATTGTTTGGGCTTGTTCCAGCATATATTCCCAAAATTCCGAACTCCAAACAAGAATAACATTCCGCCCAAGTTGAATAGACAAGCCCGCGTTTCTCTCTAAGCTCTGTAAACAGCCTTGAGCTGAGCCCTCCCCCAAGGATATCTTGGAATAGATGGACGGAAAATCTTGAAGGGTCATTTGCGGCAATTGACTTGAAAAGTATGTAAATTTGGGCCTGATTCCTGTCCTGGGTTTCCAAAATATAATTCTTTTTAGGTTTGATTACAACAGGCAGAGCGCTTGGCCGCCCCTCAAACTTTTCATTTAAAGTTTTTTGAAAATATTTTTCAACAACTACTTTTGTTTCATTGAAGCTGATGTTTCCACAAACGGAAAGAATTATTCTATTTGGTGTGTAATTTCTTTCCTTAAAAGATAAAATCTCCTCCCTTGTAACGTTTGAAATTACTTCGGGTAGGCCTAAAACATCGTGGCCAAACCTCGTTCCGCCCATAAGCTCACGAAATGCGTTCATGTAGGCAACGTGGAGAGGAGAATCTTTTGCTCTTTTAATTTCTTCTAAAACAACGCTTTTTTCTTTTGCAATCTCTTCATCGTTGAAAAGACCTTGGCTAAACATTTGAGAATATATTTCAACACATCTTTCAAAATTTTCCTTCAAACAGTGAAAATGATAAACCGTCTTTACATCGTTTGTTTGAGCGTTAATTCTTGCCCCAAGGCTTTCAAGGCTTGTTGCAAGCTCCTGGGTTGACATTTCTTTTGTGCTTTTAAAAAACAAATGTTCCAGAAAGTGGGCAAGGCCAAGCTCGCTTTCGCGTTCATCTCCCGCCCCAACGCTGACATGAATTGCAAAGGCAACGTAGCTTGCTCCTTCAATTTCTTGGCAAATTAATTTTGCTCCGTTGTCATATTTTTTTATATCTATATTTTTCATATAGATAGTATATATCAATTATTTCAAAACTTGTATTTAATTTTATATTTAAATAAAAAATGCCCACAAATTTGCGGACAAAGTTTTGGTGGCTCACCCGGGATTCGAACCCGGGACCCCTTGATTAAAAGTCAAGTGCTCTAGCCGACTGAGCTAGTGAACCATGCGAGATTGATTATATTATAAACAACCTCGTTTGTCAATTATTTTGTTAAATTTATTTTGCAAGAGCAGCTTTTGCCGTTGCAACCAAGCTTGCAAATTCTGCTGGATTGTTTGTTGCAAGGTCTGAAAGAATTTTTCTGTTAAGTGAAATGTTTGCTGCTTTAAGTCCACTTATAAACCTTGAATATGACATGTCATTAATTCTGCAACCAGCGTTGATTCTTGCAATCCAAAGGCGGCGAAAATCTCTTTTCTTTTGCTTTCTTCCAATGTAAGCATAGTTTCCGCTTTTCATAACCGCTTCTCTTGCAATTCTGTAAAGCTTAGATTTTGCCCCGCGATAGCCTTTTGCTTGTTTTAAAATTGCTCTGCGCTTTTTAAGTGCGTTAACAGATCTTTTAATTCTCATGTTGCCCCTCCTTAACCTTGAACCATCGTTTTAATGGTTTTTGCTTGTTTTCCTTTAAGGAACCCAGCTTTTCTAAGGTGTCTTTTCCTAGATTGCGACTTTTCTGTTAAAAAATGGCCTCTGTTTGCCTTTGAAAACTTAACGTTTCCAGATTTACTAACTTTAAATCTTTTCTTTGCCCCGCTGTGGGATTTCATTTTTGGCATATTTTCTTCTCCTTTTAAATTTTTGAAAGTTCGTTTCCTATTTTGTTTTTGGCGAAATTATTAAAATTATGTTCCTTCCAACAATTTCCGGTTCTTTATCAATTGTTCCAAGCGACTCAAGCATTGAATAGAAATTTTTAACGACGTTAACAGCATTTTGAGCATATGCTTGTTGGCGCCCTCTCATTCTCAAAACAACCTTAACTTTGTTTCCATCTTCCAAAAACCTTTTTCCGTGCTTAGCTTTAACTTCCAAGTCATGGGTGTCAATTGTCATTGAAAGTTGAATTTCTTTAAGCTCCGTCACTTTTTGATTCTTTCTTGCTTCTTTTTCTCTTTTGATTGAGTCAAACTTGTATTTTCCATAATCGAAAATTTTACAAACAGGCGGGTTTGAGTTTGCGTTCATGCAAACCAAATCAAGGCCTTCTCCCTCTGCCAAACTGATGGCTTTTGAAGTTGGCATAATTCCAAGTTGCTGACCGTTGTTGTCAATTACTCTAACTTCGCTTGCCGTTATTTGTTCATTGATAAAAAGCTCTTTAAAAATTGTTCCATCCTCCCTAAAATAAAAATTGGAAACGCAACCGTTTCCATCAAAAAAAGTTTTATAATTTAACTTAATTTTAACCTAATCTGGCGCCTTGCCGACTGGTGAGAAGATGGAAACTTCTGCTTTCGAAGAAGAATATACCACAAAACGGCCGCCATGTCAACTGTTTTTAGAAAAAATAAAGAGGCATTTTTTGCCTCTTTATTTTAAACTTGCTTTGGCTTAACGAACTTGCATCTTCTTTCTAAGAAGAACAAAGATTAGAACTCCTGCAACAACAACAACGCAAGCTACAACGATTATAATTATTGTCATTGTGTCCATCGGCCTATCTATTCTAACTTGATAGGAATAAACGAGTTTCCCGCTGCTTGTGTAAACTTGGATATAGTGGTTTCCAACGCCAGATATTACATGCGGGTTGTCTGTTGTTCCAACTGTTGTTTCATCAATAATATAAACAGGTGTTCCGTCAATTTGAATGTAACAATCTCCTAAAACATCATAAAGATTTCCTCTGTTGAATTCAACTGTTACACTTCCCGTTGTAGACTGGCCTTCTTCAAGTGAAACACTGAGTGGTGGCGTTGCGTCGTTTAGCCAGAAGCTAAACTCGAACGTTTGCTTTCCGAGCGCATCGTCAACATATGAAAGCGTTATTGTATACGTTCCGTTGTTGAACCACTTGTTTCCAATTGAATCGACGTCGAAGGCAGAAATGTTAATTTCATTTGCAACGGAAAGCGCCCGCTCTAAGAGAGCTTGAGAAAGCTCCGTTCCGTTATATGTAATTGATTCAATTGTGTAATTATTGTAGTTAACATAGTTAAACGCCCAGCGAGAATCATTTGGATTTATTATTGAGAAGACCAAAACGTCTTCATTTAAATCCCTCGTTCCGTTTTCAACCCTTGCCGAGAAGCTTACAACATAAATTCCACTTTCGGTGAAGACATAGTTTCCAGCGGAATCTCGCGAAACCGAATAAGGTTCTGTTGATCCGTTCCTATAAACCAAAATTGTTGGAGTTGTTGAATAGAACCTGTTTGTGTTGACTGGAATTGAAATTGTAACCGTTCCATTGTAAATTGCGTTGTCAACTGGAGAGCCGCCATTTACGTTGAAGATTACGCTTCTTATGAAGTTGACCCTTGTCGTTGAGCTTGGGAAACCAGAAGAAGATGAGAAATATTGAACATTTCCTGCAAGATCCTCAAAGCGGAACAAGTAGCTAACGGATTTTCTTAAAGTTAATGTTGCAACTGTTCCATTGTCGTTTCCGCTAACAACGCTCCATGTTTGGCCGTCATCGGATGAAACATAGCAGATAATCTTGTTCTCTGGAATTGAATAATATGAGCCCCAGCGCAAAGTTATCTCGTCATATATATCATCTTGGCAAAGATAGATGTCTTTGTTTGTTGAATTGATATAGTTTTGTTCGCTCGGCGCAGAATAGTTTGTTCCAAGATACCAAACAAAGCTGTTGTTTGTTGTGAACAAGTTTGTTGTTTGTGGAACAACGGTAACTGCAATAACTGCCCTGTAAATAGTCCCAGAATTGCTTGAAACTTCGTAAACTGTTGTGTTTCCAACTGTTTCAAGTTCAGCAATATCAACTGCGCTCCCGTATGTTACAACTCGGTAGTTAGATGTGTTAACAATATAGTGATATGAAGCAAAGCTTCCGCTTCTGTATTCATAAGCATTTCCAGTTGGAGAAACAATTACTTCATTTCCATTTTCATCCGTTTTAACAACTGTGTAGAACATGACGTCTAGGTCAGAAATTTCAAAATCACGGCTAATTACATAATCTAATGCATTGCCTTCTTCATCAAAATTTTGAACATAGATGTCATAAATTCCTGGCTCGCTAACAGTGTATGGAGAGGTGATTTCAATGTAACCTTCGCTAGAATTTCTAAGCCTTAAGAAAACTCTTGAGGTAAAGCCCATCTCTTCTGAAAGCGAATTTCCGGAATTGAAGGAAATTGTTATTGGTTCGCTTTGCGTAATTTCTTTATTGAACAAGCTGTCCGTTATCAACTGGCCGTTTGAATCGGTTACTCTGAATTCTGGAAGTTGGTTGTAGATTGTAACATAGATTGTTTCAATTGCCCCGGTGTCATCTTCAATAAAATCAAACAACCCTGCAAGCTCATTGTAAATTCCTTCCGGAATGTTATAGCTTAAAACAAGTTTAAAAATAATTCTCCCGCCATAATAGCCGTCGCTTGAAGTTGTTATTGGAAGAAGTTGATATTGCGTGTAACTTGCGCCAAGCAGGCCGCTTTCAACAATTCTTAAATTGTTTGCAACGCTTCTTCCGTTTTCATCGGTAATCGCAACGCTATACAAGTTTGAAATGTTTACAGCAACCATTCCAGAAGCCAAAATTTCATCTTGGTTTTGCATCTCGTCTGTAATGTCATATTCGCCTTCAAAACGGTTGTATTCTGCCTCTCTATACTCAACCAAGTGGCGATATTCGTTTCCAAAGTTGTCTTTATAGACTATGAAGAACGTGCTTTGATAGAAGTCCAACTCGCTGTTAATATAGTAATATTTAATTTGATTTGTTGCTGTTGTTCTAATAAAGCTGCTAATCGTTGCATCTGCCAAGCTATAGCTTGTGTAGGTTTCACCATTTGAAGAAATTTTGAAAAATCTAATTGAAGATTCATCTATGTCAAGCGATGGGTTGAGCGGCCTTGTAACAACAAGAGTTAAGTTGCTGCTTGAAATAACTTGAGAACCCTCACCAACAATTGCAACATCCGATTGAACAACAGAACCTCCGTTGTCTGTCAAACGGTCGGACAGAGCGGCAACTCTAGCTTGAATGTTATATAAGGATGCTTGTCCGTCTGTTTTGTTGACCGTGTCGAAGAATTGAATTATATGATATGAGGATTGCCCTAGGATTTGAATTTCGTCAAGGCTGACAAGCTGGCCCATTGAATCATAGGCAGAAGTTGCAACAACCCTTGGCGTTTCTGTTGACCCAACATTTTCAAAGTTAAACGGCGTTATATAATAAGTTGCATTATCTATTATTATCTTTAAATAATTATATGTGTTGTTTCCGCTGAAACTTATATTATTTAAAGTTAAGTAGTCATAACTTTCAACAACAATTGGGTTGGAAATAATATTGTTAATAATTTCTGTTTGGCCGTTGAAGTAAACGCTTGCGTTAAGCTGGTCGTTTGCTCGGTAGATTTGAACATTTCCGTTTTCAACAGAGCCAGTAAATCTTGTTAAATCAATTGTCAAATTCCTCTGCTCGCCGATGTAGATTGAATAGATTGTCATGTTCCCAGCTAAATCTATCTCAACAACCTCATAGAACCCAGAGTAGCTTCCGCCCTCTTCAAGTTCAGAAGAAACCCTCGTCCAGCCGCTGCTTACTGCGAAGTATTCGCTAAAAAGGTTGTCCCCTCGTGAAGAAGAATCCAGCCCAAGGCCTGTTTCTTGGTATGCAGCGCTGTATTTATTGTTGAACGAACGGAAATAGAAAGTTTTTGTTTCTGTTGCCGCGTTGGTTTGAAGAGTTCGTGAAAGGTTTACAAAATAGTCAGCATTTGCAGCAAATGTGTAATATCTAAATGTTCCAGTTGTTGCAGATTTTGAATATCTTGAATCGTTGGACTCTCTTAAAACGGACTCTAAAATTGTTTCAACCGTTCTGTCGGAATTTTTTAATGATGTTATAGATGATGTTGGAGCGCTTCTGTCAATGACAATTCTCCTTGTTGCACTGTATGTTCCATTTGGATAGTAAATTGTGTATGCCCTGCCTGTGTCTGTGCTGTATGTTTCAAAAGCCATTTGAATTTCAACTCTTGAAGCATTTTCGCTGAAGTTAACAACAAAACTGTATGTTCCATTTGATAGGTCAATTTTAACAGTGTAAACATCAGAGTCTGGAGAAGAAACTTGGCTGCCATCCTCTGTCCTCCAAATTCCGTCAGAGCCTTGCGTTATCTCAAGAAGGTCTCCAAATTGCTGGTTGACAATGTAATATCTATTGCTATCTAAATCATGAAGAAGCAACATCTCTCCTGCTCCATAGTTTGGAATTCCAACAGGAGATGAGCCAACGTAATATGCAAAGTTGATTCCAGAAACATCAATTGGAGCAAGATATGAATTTGAAGAAGAGGTCCAGCTAAATCTAATTGAATTTGTGTTGGTGTAATATGTTATCGCGCCGGTTGAAGATGTTTCGCCTTGAATTTCCTTGTCTTCCATGTTGTCAAGGTCTGGATACTGCGCAACCATGTCATATTCTGGCTCGTTGCCAACAACGTTAACAATTACATTGAAAGTTTGGTAGTAGCCGTTAGTTTCAAAATTTTGAATACAGCCGATTTGAAGAATGTAATTTCCTTCTGCATATTGCGAATTTCCAGCAACTGGGTTGTTTGTTATAAAGCTTGTTCTGTTTGTTATTGGTGTGGGCTCCTCGCTAAGGCCAAGCTCGCCATAGGAATAGCCAGAAAGAAGGAAGAAACCGTTTTCTGCTACATAAGAATAATAATAGTAAACATTTTCACCTTCGGCGTTTGTTGCCGGCGAAATCAAAACTACGTTGAAATCAAACGGAGAGAAGGTTGAGCTTGTTGAATATTCGTTGATGTCAATGTTATTAAAGGAAATTAAGTTGGTAAATCTATAGGAATTTGCATCTGCGTTTTGAATGTCTTCCAAACTGAGAGGAGTTGTTTGAAGCATTCCATCTCTAACACCATAAACTGTTCCATATTTTGATGTTGGAATGTAGAACCCAATTGGAAGTTGGTTTGTTTGAAGAATGTAATTTCCAGATGTTTGAGATTGCCTATAAAGTTCATTAAAGAACTCTCTATTAGATGTGTCAACTCCATCAAAGGTTGTTATGTATGTATAATATCCGTTTCTCTCACCCTCTGCACTGTCTGGAGTTATGATTGTTCCCCTGTCAACAAAGAAAACTGAAACTAAGGTTTGGAAATCGTTTCCAAGGTCTCCAATTGGTTCACCAGAGATTGAAGAATATTCCCTTGTAACAACATATTTCCCAGCAATTGTCATGTTATTGCTGAAATTAATTGGAATTTGAACATAAAAGTTTCCATCTTCGTCATAGCCCTGCTCTTTTTGCTCGTCACTAAAATTAGACAAACCAAGACTTACAGGAATTGGAGTTTCGCTGTAAACATATGAATGTTTTTCCGCATCATAAACAAGAGGATAGAAATTGCAGGTCAGCCCGTTGTTTTCAAGGTCCACAAAGACGCCCAAATCGTCAACAAAGAGAGATTCCCAAGAGAGATAAATTGTGTTTGCCGTTGTTGCATTGTAATAGTTTGTTCTCATTGTGTAATCTTCCGTCGTTTCAGAAGCAACAATGTTTAGCCCGCTTCCTGAATTTCCCTCTTCTGTATAAATCAAAAGCCCTGTTTGGTCTGTGTTAAATCTTAAAGTATATGTTCTGGTTGGAGTTCTTGAAGATCTGTTTGAAGCATCAAAAATTTGATAGCGATATTCAAGGTCCATAAGCCTTCCGTTTTCATCAAGAGGCGCCGTTCTGTTGTAATATCCCTGCGCAATGACAGAATCTGGAAGTCTTGTTGTCGTTGCATTTGTCCCTGTTCCTGTGTTTTCATAGATTGCAACAATTGGAATTGCTGCATACAGGTTCTGAGTTGCCTCGTCAACTGAAATTATTCCCTGAGAGTCAAGCGAGCTTAAAGATCCAAAAAATTCTGTCAAGTATGAAACTGCGTCGCTAGTTCCAGTTAAATTGCCCATCAAGTTTTCAAGCGTTGTAAGGTTGTTGTTAAACCTGAAAGAAATTGCCTTGTGGCTTCCGAAGAAGATTGTTGTTGCTTCGGTTACGTTGTTAACCCCGCCAATCTTCTGATAATCTCCCCCGCTTGTCATTCCTCTTTGAAGAACTGTTGGAGTTGATGTGTCCAAAATAACGCTGTAATATGCAACGTTGCCCGCTTCATCTTCCAACCTAAAAATGTAGAGTCCGCTGAATGTAAGAACAGAGTTGGTTTCAACTGTTGAAGCAGAACTTGCTCTTTGGAAGCTAGTAACTGGGTTGCTAGACGAAATTAAAATTGAATAATCCGCAGCAAGCCAAGTTGAATTTAAAATGTAGTTGCCATAATTTGTTTCTTCAAATGTTCTCTCTTCCAAGGCAAATCTTATGAAGCTTGCTGAAATTTCCGCTCCGCTTGCCTTGTTGTTCCAAAGAACAGTAAAGGCAGAATTTGTTAGTGCAATTTGGCCTTGGCTTGAAATTACAGAGGTTCTGTAATAATCGCTTCCATAGACGCTTTCTGCCGTGTAAGCTGTTATTCCTGTAATTGGTTGTGTGTCAAGCTTAAATGAAACAGTTTCCCTTCCAGAGTTACCAAATCTAAGCGAAAGGTTATATTCTCCGTCAACAGAAACCCCTTCCGTTGGCTTTAAAATGTAATATCCGTCATACTTGACAATTCCATATGATGCAAGATATGCAATTTGTTCGCTGGTAAGCTCATCATACGCTTCATTTGGAAGAGTTATTATTTCAGACTGCGATGCAGATTGGCCATAGCCCGTCTTTGTAAGTTCAAAATAAATTCTTGAGTCAAACTCGTTTGCCTGCTCAAATTCAACAATTTGAACTCCGTTTTTAACATAGGTTCCGTCATAAACTCTTGTTGGGTTTTCCTCAACAATTTCTCCGTCATCGCCAAGAACGAAGAGTGTTAGATTTGGCGTTTGCTCCTTAATTTGGAAAACATAAATTTGAGTTGACGTCAAGGTTTCCTGCCTTGCCGTGTTTGAGGTTGAAAGCCATGTTTTATATCCAGAATACTGGCTTTCAACAATTAAAACATAATATCCTGGGTTTTGAATGCTTGAAGTGTAGGAATAATCGTTTTGCAGCGTATAAGTTCCGTCAATTGTTTGTGAAAAATAAAGGTAAGAATTTGAAACGGTTGTGTTAAACAAAAGCCTAATTTCTGGCTGATTTGTTGATGCAATAACAATATTTAAATCAAGGCTCAACGCTCCAGTTGTTCTATTAAAATTGTTGGTTCCAGAGCCATCTATGCTTACAATTCCAGTCATATCTGCATAAATTGTGTTGCTCTCGTTTCTAAACGGAGTTTGGCCGTTTTGATAGTCCTGATAGGTTGCCTCAGTTCCAAAAATTGTTAAAAGATCACTTCTTGTATCTGTGTTTAAATTATCTAAGTTTATTTTAGTTCCGTCCTTATAGTAAACCGCTGTGTAAGAAACGGTGTATTGCCCCAAATCTTCAAAATATATTCTAATATTTCCGTTTGATTGGGCTTCAAGCCTAAGGCCTCTTGCATAGATGTCCATCGTTGAAAGAGTTTGGGAAATTTGTTGAACAATTGAATTCCCGCCAACATTTTCAACAATTGTTGTAACCTTTTTATTATCATTTGTTGTTGTTTGGCCGCTTGTTGCCGAAGGGTCTATGTAAAAGCTATAGTCAACCGTGTTTCTGTGGATTGTTTTTGAAATTGTAATCTCATATCTCAAAGGATTAAATTCCAAATATGGAAGGTTTTGATTTAGATAGTAATAAAAAGATTCTGAAAAATATTGTTCTTGAGTTGAAGGATCTGTAACATAATTTGTTGCAGAAATTTGAGTATTTGGCCTTTCTTTAATTGATTCTGGCGCATCTGGATTTAATGTTTCTGTTCTCTTATATGTGTCATATTTAAATGCGTAGAACATAAAGCTATAGCTTTCCAAAATTCCGCCAACTTCATATTCGCTTGTTGCAAATTCAACAAGCCCCTCTCTTCCGCTGTTAACGCCAAGGCCGCCTGCGTGGTAAACCCTTGTTCCGTCAACCGTTGTATAAGGAACAGTTCCATTTGGGTCAATTACATAGCCAAGTTCTTTAATATACTGAGCGTTGCCAGAGCCAGCCCCAATTTGATTTCCTGTTGCGTTTGCTTCGTTGACGCCGTCAACAACAACGTTTGCATCCAAAAAGTCAACTCCAGTTGAAACTCTGTTTCCCTCTGCGTCTATGATAAAGCCTGTTCCTTGGCCGTCATCTGTTTGCCTTGCAAAACAAATTAAAACAGCCTCATCCTCCTTTAGTAAAACGGTTTCTCCAAATCTAACAAATTCTATGTTCCCGTCTTCATCTTTAACAATTTTATAGCTTGGCCAATAGGAGGAGATGTTAATTGTTCTTTCTTCTTCTCCTTCAGCTGTTGTTAATGTATTTTCATTTATTGTCCAGGTTACACCATTTATTGTGACTGCGCTATCTAAAATTTCATAAGATTGGTTTGTTTCTGAAATTATTTGATTTCCAACAAGCCTGTAAATTGTTCCATCAATTATAAAAGACCTGACAACTCCTGAAACCTGTTTAACAGAATAGTCGCAAATTGCATATGTTTCTCCATCTATTGTAAATTCATAGTTTGAAATGTTTGCAGAATTACTGTTGCTATCGCCCGGCCATGTGACAGTGCTGCTTCCAATTGTATATTTCGTTCCGTCAATTGTAAAATAAGTTGAGGTAAAGTCCGTTGTTGCCCCGCCTTCTTGGGTTACGCCGCTTGAGGCAATTGTGTAAGTTGTTCCACTTAGAACAAACTGGTTGTTTGAAACTTGAAGAGTTTGGGTTACATCATTTAACGAATATGTAATGGTTTGGTCTTCCATGTTATAGGTGTAATTTGTGCTTCCCAAGGTGAAAGTTTTGTGTAGCTGATAGCTTTTGCCATCGCTAGTCCACTTAATTTTAACGCCATAGAAAACAACGCCATTAAGTTCGTAATAGCCGTTTTCATTAAATTCGCCATAGTTATATTCAGCCGCTTTAACTGAGCCAAAACCTGGAAACAGTGCGATTCCAAGAGCTGAGGCAAGCATAATAACCAAGGATATTATAATTGCAATTAAAGAGTTGCGTTTAGACAAATTGTTCATAACAATCCCCCACCCTAATTAAAATTAATTTAATTTTACCATAATTCGATATTTTCCACCAAACAATTCCATAAACTTTTAAAATTATTTTTAAATATATATATTTTAATTAATAGGGCAATTTTTATCCGAAAAATAAAATCAAAAAAATAAAATTTATTTAAAAAAATAAATTTTTTAATAAAAAAAGGGCTTTTTTAATTATTTTGCCCTGTTTTTTACATTAAATTAAATTTTTAATTAATTTTAAAAATTTTTGAAACAATAATTGTCATATCATCAATTGCCGTTCCTCCGCTTTTTTCAAGCGCGCCCTTTAAAATCTCCTCCGCCAAAGTTTGGGGATTGTTTTCCGTTAAATTGTTGACAAAATTTGAATATTCTTCGTTTGACGAAAAACTGTCTGTAATTCCATCCGTTGCCAAAATTATGTAATCCCCGCTTGAAAGGACAAGTTTTTTTATGTTGGGAGAAACATTGTCAACAATTCCAAGCGGAAGCGCGCTTCCGTCGACAACATCTGTTGAAGAAGAGTGTTTAATAAGCCCCGCCGGCGCGCCAAGCTTTATTATATCTGCAACGCCTTTTCTTAGGTCAACAACGGCAAGATCTAATGCAGAAAACATCTCTTCTCCGCTAAGGGCTAAAAGTTTGTTTGTTGAAGACAGGATTATGTCGTTGTCAAAGCCCGCCCTGTAAAAATTTTCAACTAGGTCCATTGCAAGATTGGAAGATTTTTCTGCCTTTTTCCCGCTTCCCATTCCGTCGCAAAGCGCCATCATAAATTTATCGTTGTCAATTTTAATCAGCGAATATGAGTCGCCAGAAGTTCTGCTTGTTGCCTTTTTTGTTGCGGCTGTTCCAAAAACAATGTTGTAAGTTGGGCTGGTTTTAAAGTTAATTGCCGTCCAACCGCTTCTTCCAGACGGGTTTTCGCTCTCCCTGCTCATTTTACAACCGCATATTTTTGAAATTACATCTTCAATTTTTTCCTTTTGAACATCTTCGTTTTTAACAATGGCCGTTACACAAATTTGCTCGCCTCCGTCGTCATAAACAACGGCATCACAACAGGTTATATCCGAAAATGAAAGTTCTTCAATTATTTTGTTCTCTTTCCAGCTGTCAAAAGTAACCGGCCTTTTAACTTCTTGGGCAAGCGCACGCATAATTTTTGAAATTCCCCCAAGCTGCTCAGCAACAAGAAGCCTGCTAGCATCAAAGTTGTTCATAAGCCCAGCATATTGTTTATATTGATTGGTTGATTGGTTAATCGTTGAAATTAGTGTGTTAATTCTATTGCATCTGCTTGTTAGATATGGAGGAACGTCAATTAGCGTGACCTTTCCTCTCTCCTGGCAGGCTTCAACCATTCCATCAAAAACGCGGCGCGTCTCCTCCGCAAATTGGCGGTGACACTTATTTTTTTCTGGACAATCGGCGCAAACCTTGTCCTTTAAATCGCTAGAGAGCATATTTCTCGCCTGCTCCTTCGTCAAACCGCCCTTAATTAGCCCTCTAAAAGAGTTATCCATTTCGCCAAAAACTTCTGAAAGTTCGCCAAGTTTTCTTGCCAAGTTTTCGCTGTTTCTGTTTGCAACATTTCTAAGGGCAAAGCGGCCTGCGCTAAAGCCAAAGAAGCCCGAAAGCTCGCCAAAAAATTTGTTTGGAATAACCAAAAATCCAAGCGCTGCAATTAGGGGCGGAAGAAAACTTATTATGTTGTATGAATAATACAAATTAAAGAACCAGCCAAGCGCAGCCTCAACCAAAAGAAGCGCAATACAGGCAAAGATTTTGTTCCTGGATTTAAAGCATGAAACGGCCATTGCCCAAATTATAAAAGCGGCAAGATAGATGCTGCTGTTTGAATTTAGCATTGCTCCAAAGCCCATAATTCCCGCCGTAAACAAAGCCGTTGAAATATTGAAAGTGTGGGCAACAGTTAAAATTATGAAGGCGGCAAAAAGCTTAATTAAGGCAAAATTTCCAAGCGAAAATTCTCCAAGCCCGCTTGAGAGAGCCATCAAAACAACCCCCGCGCAAATAACCTCGTCAACGGTCAACTTATATGCAAAACCCTTTGTTGCAATTGCCTCAAAAATTTTGAGCGCAGCAAACATAAATAAAAGTCCAAACACAACTGAAAGAATTGTGTAAACAATGCTTCCTCCACCAAGAATGTTTAAAACAATGAAAGCAACTTGGCTAAGCAGGCCATAGCAAAGAATTTGCCAATAGTTCATTCTTTTTTTAAGTTTGTAGTGGATTCCATATGTAACAAGCATAACAATAACTGTTGCAAGTGCGCAGTATAGACTTTGAAGAGAAAACGTTCCCAAAAACATTGCGGCAATATATAATGGAGCTAAAATTAGAACATTGTTATTGCACCACATAAGTGCAAATAAAAGGCCAAACGAAAACGGATAGATAACGCCATTTATGTTTGCCTTTGAAATTATGTAAAAACAAAAAAATATAAAAATATATTTTATAAGTTGAATAAAAATTTCTTTTTTTTCGGCTTCTATTTTTCTAATTGCTTTCATTAAATTCTCCTTGACAAGAAAATTATATAATTTTAATGAAATGGGCGCATTATAAAAAAACAGAGAAAAAACGCGAAAAATTAAAAAAAATGAAATAAAAAAACGCCTTGAACTGTTGTCAAGGCGAAATTTAAATTATGCCAAAATTAAAATTGGTCTTTAAAGCTTTTTCCAAATTTAAATGTTGGAACGCTGCATGCAGCAATTTTAATTTGCTCTTTTGTTGCAGGGTTGATTCCTGTTCTTGCTGCTCTTTTCTTAACTTCAAATGTTCCAAAGCCAGGGATTGTAACTTTGTTTCCATCTTTTAAATCTGCAGCAACTGCACCAATAAAAGCATCCAAAGCCAAACCTGCTTCTTTTTGTGTTAAGCCAGCGTCTGCAGCGATTGCTTTAACTAATTCTCCTTTGTTCATAATTTAAAATCTCCTTTTACTAATTATTTTGCTAGTGGAATTATTCCCCTCTAACGCAGTTATAATACCACAAATACGGCTTTTTTCAAAATAAAATTATTTGTTTTTTTCAACTTTTTTCGACATTTTTCTGACAATTAATTTATATATTTCGCAAATCGGCAAAATTAGCGCAGAAAGGCCAATACAGATCAGCCAACCACAGACGTTTACATCAACCAAGTGGAGAATTTCATTTAATGGCGTTGCCGCAATTAAAACAAGAACAACAACACCAAACAAAATCGAAAGCCAAAGCCATTTGTTTTTGAAGAAATTTTTCAGGAAAAAGTTGTCAGACCTTGCGGAAAGAATATAGAAAAATTGAACTATGTTAAACGTGTAGAACGCCATTGAAAGGGCCTCAAGCTCTCCAAAGAAATTCAGGCCAATGACATAGACGCAAATTATAATTGCCGCTTGAACAATTGAAAACGTTGCAATAAACGTTCCATTTCGGCCGGAAAGCATATGTTTTTTGCTGTCGCGCGGAGAAACTTCCATAATGTTGTTTTCCGCCGGTTCAAATCCAAGCGCAATTGACGGCAAACTATCCGTTATCAAATTTATAAACAGAATGTGAACCGGAAGCAAAAAGGCAAGGTTTGGAAAGAGAATTGTGATTAGCAAAATTGAAAGCATCTCTGCCCCGTTTGCAGAAAGCAAAAACTTAATTGTTTTTTCAATGTTTTTATAGATTATTCGCCCCTCCTTAACTGCAAGAACAATTGTTGCAAAGTTGTCGTCTGAAACAATTATGTCGGCTGCGTCTTTCGATATGTCCGTTCCAACTCTTCCCATTCCAATTCCAATGTCTGCCGCCTTTATGCATGGAGCGTCGTTGACACCGTCGCCAGTCATTGCAACAACCTTTCCAAGTTTTTTCCAGGTTTCAACAATTCTAACCTTGTTTTGAGGCGAAACACGAGCATAAACCTTTATCTTTTTGATTATTTTCAAAAATTGTTTGTCCGAAAGTTTGTCAAGTTCGCTTCCAAGCAAAACTTCCTTTTTTGAAGAGGCAATTTTTAGCTGCCTTGCAATTTCAAATGCCGTGTCCTTGTGGTCGCCCGTTATCATAATTGGCGTCATCTTTGCGTTAAAGCAAGCTTTAACCGCCTCAAACGCCTCCTCTCTTGGCGGATCAATCATTCCAGCTAGGCCAACAAAGACAAGGTTTTCCTCCTTTCCCTTTCCATAGGCAAAACCCAAAACTCGAAGCGCACTTTTCGCAAAATCCTCTCCAACATTAATAACTTTCTGTTTTCTCTTTTCTGTAAGCTTAATTTCCTTTCCTCCCTCTAGAATGTGGGAACATTTTTCCAAAACCTCTTCAAGGCCGCCCTTTGTAAAGGAAACAAGATTGCTGTCAAATTCAAAAGAAGAGGTCATAAGTTTTCTGTTGCTGTCAAATGGAATTTCGTCAACTAGCGAATATGACTTTAAAAGGCTTGTTTTATTATAGCCGTTTTCAATTGCAAATTGACAAAGCGCAACCTCTGTTGGATCTCCAATTGCAGAGTTCGCCTGGACGATACAACTGTTGCAAAGAGCCATAACTTTTAAACACAAATCAAGCTGAAAATTTATCTTTTCAAGTTTTTTTGAATATGTTTTTTTATTGTCATAAACCTTCTCAACCGTCATCTTGTTTTCGGTTAACGTTCCAGTTTTGTCCGAACAAATAACTTCGCAACAGCCAAGAGTTTCAACAGAATTTAAGTTTTTGACAATTGCCCCCTTTTTCGCAAGCTTTGAAACGCCAATTGCCATGATAATTGTAACAACTGCCGGAAGGCTTTCTGGAATTGCGGCAACGGCAACCGCAACGGCTGTCATAAATGCGTCAACACCCCCCGCCCCAGGGCCAACAATTTCCAAAATAAACATAATAACTGCAACAACAAACGCTGCAATCGTTAGAAAAATCCCAAGTTTTTTTAAGTTTTTTTGAATTGGAGTTTGTTCTTCTTCCGACTTTGCTTGAAGCATTCCCGCAATCTTTCCAATTTCAGTTTCCATTCCCGTTGCAACAACAACGCCAAGGCCGCGGCCGCCCGTTACATTGGTCCCGCGAAAGGCCATGTTAACTCTGTCTCCAAGAGAAACCTCCCCGCCAATTGCCCTTGAAACTTTTGAAACGGAATTACTTTCTCCGGTTAGCGAAGATTCATCGCAGCTTAGGTGAACGCTTTCCAAAATTCTTAGGTCCGCAGGAACAATGTCCCCCGCCTCTAAAAGAACGATGTCCCCAACAACAAGAGCTCTGCTGTCAATTTTTTTTGCACTTCCATCTCTAAAAACCTTTGCAGTTAAGGCGGAAAGATTTTTTAGGTTTTGAATTGACTTTTCCGCCTTAAGTTCCTGAACAAATCCAATTGTTCCGTTTAAAATTACAATAAAGAAAATAATTACTGCGTCTATTGCCTCTGAGGTTGAATTTTCTAAAATTGCAAAGACAATTGAAACAATCCCGGCCGCAATTAAAACAAGAATCATCAAATTTAAAAACTGTTTTAAAAACATTACAAAATGGTTCTTCTTTTTCCCTTCAGCAATTACATTTTCGCCATTTTTTAAAAGCCTTTGACTTGCCTCGCTTTCCGAAAGCCCCTCTTGGCTTGAGCCAAGCTTCTTTAAACATTCGTCTGCTTCTAAATTAAAGAAATTGTCCATGTAATTATAATATCCAATTATTTAAAATAAACAAAGCAAAAGCTAGGATAATTCCCGCTTTAATCGTCTTCTCTTTCGCTATCTGTTGTTGCGGCCGTTAAAGCATAAACCGCCGCCGCGCCAGAATTTGAAAGAACGTGTGCACAGTGGCTTAAAGTTGAACCTGTTGTTAAAACATCATCAATAAGAACAATTCGCTTTCCCTTTATTTCTCTCCAATTCAAAACTTTAAAGGCCTTTTCCAAATTTTCTTGTCTTTCCTTGTAGGAAAGTTCTGTTTGAGTTTGGGTGTTTTTAACTCTAATTAGATTTCCATCTAAAACAGGAATTCCAATCATTTTAGAAAGTTCATCTGCCAAAAGCTTGCTTTGATTAAACCCTCTTTCCTTCTCCTTTTCCTCGTGAAGAGGAACTGGAATAAGAAAGTCTATCTCTCCAATTTCATTTTTGTTTCTCTCAAACTCTTCGGCCATAAATTTTGCAAAATATTTTGCCATATATCTCTTATTTTCATATTTAAATCTCTTTATTGCCCCGGCAACTTTATCTTTATAAACCAAAGGAGCGCGAGCCATGGCAAAATATCTTTTGTTGTTTTTACATGTCAAACAGTAATCAGCAAGAGAATGAAGAGGCGTTCCACACCTTAAACAAAATTTGCTTGGAAACTTAACTTCTTTTTCACACATGTTGCACAAAACGTGTTTGTCGTCCCAAACTTCTTCTCCACACAAAAAGCAAGTTACACCTGACGGGAACAAAGTTTCAACAATTCTATTAAAAAAATCCTTAATCTCCTCTTCCACCTATTCTCCAAACAACTGTTTCATCTTTTTGTTTTCTTCAATTAAAAAGTCTTTTAAAAGAGTGTATCTCTTCGCCGTATGGGAATTTTTAACCATTCTTGAAAGCGTTTGGCGGTCCCCAACCAAAACGACAACTTTTTTTGCTCTTGTAACGGCCGTGTAAATTAAATTCCTTGTCAAAATCAAACTTGGCCCAGGAACGAGCGGAATTATGACAACGTCAAACTCGCTTCCTTGGCTTTTGTGGATTGTAATTGCATATGCAAGCGAAATTTGGCCAAGTTCGCTTCTTGGATAGAGAACTTGCTTTTTATCGTCAAAAACAACGACAACTTCGCCCGTTTGATTGTTTATTTCAGAAATTGTTCCCATGTCGCCATTGAAAACACCCTTCCCTTCCTCTTGAAGATATTCGTTTTCGTTTGGTTTTATCCAATCCAAATCATAGTTGTTTGCCGATTCCATAACCTTGTCGCCAACTCATAGAATTCGAGTTCCAAGGGTTAGCTCCTGCTTTAAATTGGAGGGCGGGTTCAGCTTTGACTGGATTTGCCTGTTTAAATTGTCAATTCCGCAAACTCCTGCTTTGAGCGGCGCAAGAAGTTGGATTTTAGAAGAATCAAGCTTAAAGTGATTTGGAATTCTCTTTGTAACAAGTTCAACAACTGTTTCAAAAGTCTGCTCAGGGCTTTCCTTGGCCTCAAAGAAGAAATCACTGCTGTGATTGTCGATAACCGGCATCTGGCCGCTGTTGATCAAATGGGCGTTGGAAATGATTAGGCTGTTGTCTTCTTGACGATAAATTTTTGTAAGCTGCGCAGTTGGAATTATTTCGCTTTGCAATATATCCGAAAGAACATTTCCCGCGCCAACGCTTGGGAGCTGGTCCTTATCTCCAACCAAAATTAATTTTGTTCCCCTTGAAATTGCCTTTAAAAGATTGTACATCAAATTTACGTCAACCATTGAAACTTCGTCAACAATTACAACATCACACGAAAGAGGGTTGTCTTCGTTATAAACAAAAATTCCCCTGTCCTTTCTATAGCTAATTTCAAGAGCGCGGTGGATTGTTCTTGCATCAAGCCCAGTTGTTTCAGAAAGCCTCTTTGCCGCCCTTCCAGTTGGTGCAAGCAAAAGCGCCTTTTTGCCCTGCATTCTAAAAATTTCTAAAACACATGAGATGATTGTTGTCTTTCCCGTTCCCGGCCCGCCGGTTATAACACAAACGCCGCTGTTAATTGCAAGGCTTATTGCATTTTTTTGGTCTTTGTGGAGCGAAATTTTTTTTCTTCTTTCAAACTCTGAAATCTCATCTTCCAAATTAAGCTCAAGCTTTACCAACGAATTTTCCAACACTGCAAGCTTTGCGGCAACGGATTTCTCGATGAAATAGAACCTTGAAAGTGCAACAATTTCCTTGTTGTCCTTCCAAAAGATTTTAACAATGTTTTCCTTTTGCAAAACATCGTAAACGTCCTTTGAAATCGTTTCAATTTCTTCGCTGGTCAAATCCAAAAGGCGAACAAGCATGCCGTCTAGCATTGCGCGAAACTGATAGGTGTGGCCGCCTTTTTCAGAAGCTTCGGAAAGAAGGTGTAAAATTCCCGCCCTAACTCTAAAGGGGCTGTTTTTTGCAATTCCCATATTCATTGCAATTTTATCTGCCGTTGTAAAGCCAATTCCAACAATGTCTTCAACAAGACGATATGGGTTTTGTTTTACAAGTTCAACCGTCTTTGATTGATAATGTTCATAAATTTTAATTGCAAGGTTTGAAGATATATTGTAAGTTTGAAGAAAAATCATTGCGTTTTGCATCTCTCGAACATCTAAAAAGGAATTCGAAATCAGCTCAACTTTCTTCTGAGAAATTCCCTTAACAGACAAAAGCTTTTCTGGGTTAAATTCAATAACTTCCAAAGTGTCCAACCCAAAGGCGTCAACAATTGCCTTTGCAGTAACTGGCCCAACGCCTTTAATTAGACCGCTTGATAGATATCTTATTATTCCCTTTTCCGTTTTTGGCGCAACGTTTTCATAGGTTTTAACTTCAAACTGTTGGCCATACTTGGATTCTCCAAAGTCTCCATAAAGTTTTAAAACCTGGCCAATGTTTATGTTTAAAAATTTCCCAACGGCGGTAAGCTCTTCGTCATCACAAGAAACAACGGCAACAGTGTAGCCGTTTTCTTCATTTCTAAAAACAATTCGTTCAACAACCGCTTCTATGTCAATCACAATGCAATTTTAACATTTTTGCCAAAACAAACAAAACAAAAAGCTCCTGCAAACAAAATTAAAATATTTTTCGTCAAATTTTCCAATTTTTTTCAATTGTTTTAGTGTTATAACAATCTTATGGAAAATGTAATTTTTGAAAAGAACGCAGCTGCAAAACTTGCTCAAAAAGCAAAGGATTTTGGAAAAATTTTAATAATAACTTCGCCAAGCGCAAAAAAACAATATTTCCAAATGCTTTCAAATTTCTTAAACGAAAACAAAACAACGTTTTGGGCATACTCCTTGAGAGAGACAAAATGCTCAAGCGACAACATTTTAAAAGCCTGCTCATTTGCAAGGGACGCAAAGGCAATTGTTTCACTTGGCGCCGGAACTGTTTGCGACGTTTCAAAAATTGTTGGGAAGAAACTTTCGCTTCCGGTTTTAGTTCTTCCAACAACAATAACCCACTTTGGAATTTTTAACAATGTTGCAATTTTAAATGACGGCCTCCCAGAATATGTTGAAACAGATTATCCCGAAGGCGTCTTTTTAGACGAAGCAATAATCCACAAAAGCCCAGAGCGCTTTATTAAAAGTTCGCTTTGCTTTGCCCTTTCGCTTTTGGAAACGCAGTTTAGCCTTGAGGCCGTTTCTGTTTTAACGGGCGAAAAGAGCGTTGACACAGACGAGCTTGGGGCAAAAATTAGAAAAATTGAAGAACTTGTTGGCTGGATTTCCCTTTCAAAAGGCTTTGCAATTTTAAATTTGATGGATTACATCTTTGACCTTTTTCAAATTTTAAAAGGAAATTTTAAAATTAATTCAAACCTTTTTGCATCAAAGCTTTCAAGCTCAACGCTAAAACAAAATTTTGGCGAAAAGGCGCTGATTTGCAGCAAAGTTTTGCTTCAAAGTTATGTTACATATTTTAATCAAAGGCTAATAATTCCAAAAAATATTCCAAATTTTGAGATAATTTCTCAAATTTTAAGCCAAATTCCTGTGTGTGGCGCGTTCTTCAATTTTGAAAACATTGAAGAAAAGTTTAACAGTTATATTGCAAAAACGAATTCTCTTCTTGGCGGAGGGCTAAGATTGAACATTCAAAAATTTAGAACTTTTCTTCTAGAGCGTTCTATTTTGTTTTGCCAAACAATTTCAAAATTTAACAACAAACTTAGGGCAATTGACGGCCAGGAAAACAGGCTTAGAATGATTGATGAGCGAGAACTATTCTCCTCCCTTCAAATTCTTCCCCTTCTTGGAGAAGGCTTTTTGCCAAACCTTTTGCTTAGATATGGCTATTTGAACGTTGGCTGAAATGTTTTGAAACTTAAATATTTGTCAATAATTATCCCATGGCAACTAAAATTAGGCTTGGGATTTTTATTTTTGTAACAATTTTAATCTCATGTGTCATGTTATATAGCAACGAAAAATCAACAATTGAAAAGCTTTCGCCAACTGAAGGCGTTGTCTATCAAATTGGAGATTCCTTTGCTTTTCAAACTTCGCTAACTCCAAACGAAATAATAGAAAGAACCGGTGCTCTAGTTTTAGATGAGCAAAAGCTTGAAAACGAGGGTCTTGAAATTTACTACTGTTTTGTTGAGAACATAAACAACTTTATTGTAAGCCAAGGAAAAAAAGTTAACCTTCAAATTTCCTTTGACGGAGAAATTTCAACTGTTGGATTCCCACTAATTCTAACGGGATATTAAAGTTCAAACAAAAATGTATAAACAAACAAATTGTGTCAATAATCGCTGTGTGGAGGAAAAAAATGGAAAATAACATCAAAATTAACAAAAGAGGGGAAAAATTTTTAAACTTCATGAAAAAATATGGCTATTACATTCTTGCAGCTCTGGTTATTGTTGCAATAACACTTGCAGTTGTTCTTTCAACAACATCCAGGGGAACAGACCTCAACATCGATACGCAAGAGCCTTCTAAGCCAGTTGACGCATATGCTTTAACATTTGACCTTCCGCTTGCAGACTGCTCTGTTGTTATTGGCCACATCTTGGACGACGTCATCTACAACGAATCGACAGGCTGGTTTGAAACACACCATGGTTTAGATCTTGTTAGCGAAACTTCAAACGATGTTTTAGCGGCAGCAGAGGGAACGGTTGAAGAGGTTTACACAAGCGAATCGGAAGGAACAGTTGTTGTCATCAAACACAACGATGTTTACACATCAAAATATGCTTCCCTTTCCGATGTAACAGTTAAGGTTGGAGACACTGTTACTCGCGGACAAAAAATTGGAATAACTTCAACGTCTGCAAGTTATGAAGTTAAAACAGGGGCCCACCTACACTTCCAACTTTTCATGGATGAAAACGAAGTTAATCCAGCAGATTATCTAAACATTGAAGAAAAATAACACACTATTTTCCCCAAAATGAAAGAACGGCAATCTTGCCGTTCTTTTATTTAAATTAACTATTTCTCCTCTTTTTCTTGCTGCCAATCAACTTCAATCAGCCGGTCCGAGTCGAAGAAGGCAACGTTTGGACACTGTTTTCTGTGAACAATAATTCCGCGTCCCTGAGAAATGAAGCCAATTATATCGTCCCCTTCAATTGGGCAGCAACACTTTGCAAATTTAACCATTAAATTGTTAAGGCCTTTGACGTTGACCTTTTTGTCGCTTGGAACTGCAACTTGAGAATCTATGTGGGCAATTTGAAGTTTCTCCTGCTCCTTTCTAACATCTGCCTGATAAATTTGAATTAATTTTCCCGCAAAAACTTTTGCCGAATATGCTCCATATCCAATGCTTGCAAAAAGTTCATCAATTTCTGAAAAATTATATTTTTCTAAAAGCTTTTGTTCATATTTTTTCTCGGTAACCTTGCTGACGCTGTAGCCAAGGTTTTTAATCGCCTGCTCAAACATTGCCTTTCCGTTTTTAATGTTTTCTTCCTTCATTTCCTTTCTAAAAAATGAAAGAATTTTGTTTTTAGCTTGGCTTGTTTTAACAACCTTCAGCCAATCGCGCGAAGGGCCCTTTGAGTTTGGGTTGGTTATTATTTCAACAATATCTCCGTTTGAAAGTGGCTTTGTTATTGGCCACATTTTTCCATTGACTTTTGCGCCAACACACTGGTTTCCAACCTCCGAATGGATCATGTAGGCAAAATCTATTGGCGTTGAATTCTCAACCATGTGAAGAACTTTTCCCTTTGGCGTTTGAACAAAGATTTCTCCGTCATAGATGTCAACTTTGAGGGAGGAAATCAGCTCTTCGCTGGTCATGTTCTTCTCGTTTTCCATGATTTCCCTAACCCAGCCAAGGCGCTCATCCAAGGAGTCTTGTTTTTGGCGTTTTTCCTTGTACATCCAGTGGGCAGCAACACCAAATTCTGCCATTCTGTGCATTTGAAGCGTTCTGATTTGAATTTCAACCGGAACTCCTTCAAACATGATTGTTGTGTGAAGTGACTGATAGCCGTTTGATTTCGGAATTGAAATATAATCCTTAAACCTGTTTTGAAGCGGCATGAAATTTTCGTTGATTTTCCCAAGAAGGGCATAGCAATCTGCAGCCGAGTTTAAAATAGCTCTAACCGCAACAAGGTCATAGATTTTGTCCATGTCCCCGCCCTTTTCTTTAAGCTTTTTATAGATGCTGTAGATATGCTTTTTCCTTCCCATAATTTCGCCGCTAAGGCCAAGGGAGCGCATAAATTTTTTTATTTCAACTTTTAAATCTTCAACTGTTTTTTCGCGCTCTATATATCTTTTATCAACTTCTCTTTTAATTTGAGAATAGACCTCTGGGTTCAACATTTCAAATGCAATGTCTTCAAGCTCGCTTTTAATTGAAGATAGTCCAAGCCTTGCCGCAAGCGGAGCAAAAAGATCTAAAATTTGTTTGGCTTTTTTTGTTGCCTTTTCCAAAAATTTTTCGTTCTGGGCAAAAACCGCCGCCCCAAGGGCCTCGCGCGAGGTCTTGTCCCCCGCCGGGGCTTTGATTACGTCTTCAAGCCCTTCGTCTAAAAACGCAGAGCTGAAATATTTAATTTCTGCAAGAACGAAACAAATTTTAACCAAAATTACTCTAACGTCCTTTGCCAGGGCAAAAAACATTTTTCTTATATTTTCCGCTTCCTCTTCTTCATTTTTGTAATCTATTTCAAGAAGCTTTTTAAGCGCATGGAGAAAGGAAACAACCTCCTCGCCAAATTCCAAAGCAAGTTTTTCTTTAAAGGCTTGTCTTTGCTCTTCAATTTCTCTTTTCTTGTTTTCCTCTTGCCTTCTTCTTACCTCATCAAAGCTTTTTTGTTCTTCTGGCGAAGGCGGCTGGTAGACAGCTGTTTTTATGTATGGATAGTAAAGATAGCAGGATAAAACACAATTCTCATCCAAATGAATTGCATTTACGCTTTTAATTGCAAGCTGGCAAATTTCTTGTTCGCTTTTTGTTGCTGATGCTAAAAACAGTTTTTTTGCCTTTTCAAGTTTACTTTCCACGAGGTTTATTTTATAACAAAATAAAATTTTTTAAAAGAAAATATCAGCCAGTTTTCTTTGTTTTTGCCCTAAAAATTAGCGAAAAAATGAATGCAAAGATAACAGCTGCGGCAATTCCGCCCGCCGTTGCCTCAAGGCCGCCTGTAAATATCCCCAAAATCCCCTTCGTTCGAACGGCGCTGATTGCCCCTTTTGCAAGGCTTGCGCCAAATCCAACAATTGGAACGGAAATTCCCGCTTGGGCAACGCCGTAGATATAGTCATAGGCAGTTGTTGCCTCTAAAATAACTCCAAGAAGAACAAAGCTGACCAAAATTCTTGAAGTTGTCATGTTTGTTCTGATTACCAAAATTTGTCCTAGCATACAGACAAAGCCGCCAATTAAAAACACATATAGGTAATTTAAAAAATATTCCATCTCTATTCCCCCTCAACGTTATATTTTTTTAGCTGCTTTTTTATGTTCTCTGCAAACTGCTGTTTTTCTTTTTTTGTAACTGTTCTCTCCTCAAACGGAGGGCTTGCTTTAACAACAAGCGCGTGGGCAATTCCCGGAATGCTCTCACCTTGCTGACAAGCAGTTGTTGAAAGAAGCGCGCCTGTTGCAATGTACAAAACTTTTTTTAATTGCCCCGTTTTAAGCCTTTCAACAACATAGGAATTAAAAATTGTTGCAGAACAGCCGCAGCCAGAGCCGCCCATCAAAACATTTTGGTCGTGATAGAAAATCATTTGCCCGCAATCGCAATAGTTTTTCCCAAGTTTATATCCCCGCTCCTCCATCAAATCCAGCAAAATCTCTGCTCCAAGTTTTCCAAGGTCGCCTGTTAAAATCAGGTCATAATCTTCCGGCTTGGTCTTTGTGTCTTTAAAAACGGAAATCATCGTTTCCATGGCCGCGGGAGCCATTGCTGCGCCCATGTTGTTGACATCACAAACTCCATAGTCCATTGCCTTTCCAAACGTTACGGAATCTATGTATGGTCCTTGCCCGCCAAGTGAAAGAACTGTGCAGCCAGAACCCGTGCACGTCCACTGGCTTGTTGGCGGCCTTTGGTTTCCAAGTTCAAGAGGAAACCTGAACTGGCGTTCGGCGGTTGAAAAATGGCTTGATGTTGCACACGCAACATTTTTAAAATAGCCAGCGTTAACCATCGATGCACCAATTCCAATTGAAAGAGCCATCGCCGAACAAGCAGAAAAAATTCCAAGGTAACTTACGTCAAAAGCCCTTGCCGCATAACTTGAGGTTATGATTTGATTTAATAAGTCTCCACAAATCAACATATCAATGTTGTCTGGGCGCAAAAGTGCTTTGTCCGTTGCGCCAAAAATTGCGTGTTCGAGCATCTTTCGCTCCGCCTTTTCATAGGTTTTTTCGCCAAAGAAATCGTCCTTCATAACATAATCAAACATTTCACCAAAGGGCCCTTTCCCCTCCTTTGGCCCAGCAATTGAATAATTGCCAATTATTCTTGGCTTGTTTTTAAACACAATTGTTTGATTTTTTGCTTCTTTTATCATCATTTTCTCCTAAATAAAAAGATAGATAAGCCCAACAACGGCGCTTGCTAAAACGCCAATTACAATAACCGGCCCAGCAATTGAAAACATCTTTACGCAAAGGCCAAAAATTATTCCCTCGTTTTTGTAGTCCATAGCCGGGCTTGTAATTGAATTTGAAAATCCAGTTATTGGAACAATTGAGCCCGCGCCGGCAAAGGCGCCAATTCTGTCATAAACACCAATTCCTGTCAGAAGTGACGCAATGAAAATTAAAATAATTGAAATGTAGGCTGAGACCATGCTTCCAGAAAGGTCCGGCCAAATTGCCCTAATCCCATCTCCAATTCCCTGGCCTATCATGCAGATGACGCCTCCAACCCAAAAGGCGTTGAACAGCGTTGGCCAGCTTCTTGTCTTTGGAATTTTTTGTTTTACATATTCGTTATATTTTTTGTTTCTATCCTTATAGTTCATTTTCCTCTCCTTTGCCTTTTGGGTATGTTGTGCAAAAACAAAAAAATTAACCAAAAACGGATATTTTCAAAAAAAACTAACACAATAAAGCTATAAACAGCTAATTTGGAGGTTTTATGAAAAAATTTTTAATGGGCCTTTCAATTGCCCTTTGCGCAATTCTAACCCTTGGCCTTGCAGGATGTGGGGCTTCAAACTCCTCGCTTTCCTACACGTTAAATTATAATCTAGATAAGCTTACAAGCGCCTTAGAACAAACCAAGGACGTTGAAAGCGAAGAAATCATAATTCCAGAGCTCTATTCCCTTGAAACCCCTTCGCAAAACACCTTGCAAGCGCCGTTTGCTCAAAGCGAAAATCAAGAGTTTAACAAAATAAATCCGCTTGATGAAAATCTTCCGGAAAATCAGGCTACTTATGCAAACGAAATAACGGGCTCAAATCAAAACACAATTCCAAGCCTTAACAAACAAATTGTTTCAAAAGAAGAGATCGTTAAAGAAGGAAACAAACTAAAAGAAAATTTGCAAAGAAAGATTAAAAATCCTCTTTTTGCCTCGCCAGTTTCCAATTTGACAGGAGGAAGATATATTCCTCGAAGAATTTCAAACCAACCATCAAGCCAAAACTACAACTCATATTTAAACAAGGTTGAAGATCTTTACCTGATGATTGATGACGCCGTTGCATTGAACCAAGATGTTAGAAGTTGCCGAAAGCAAATTCAAACATGCTGTGACACGTTAAAAGTCATTTCAAAGCAATTGAAAGCAAACGAAGCTGAACTTTCACAAGACCAAATTAAAAATGCAAACTCGCTTTTAAAGGAACTTGGAAGGCTTGTCAACAGAATTGTTGACACCAGAAACGACGTTTCCAACTGTGCGAAAGAAATTTCTTCAAACAAATCGCTAAGCGGCGGAATTGAACCAATAAGCTCCAAATATGTAACACTTGTAAATTGCCTTGACAACAGGCTTACGGACTATCAAAATATCTTGGCCGTTCTATTAGAACTTCAATCCATTTTAACAAACACAGAACAAAATTTAGGCAACAGCTCTCTTGACAATTTAAAAGATATAATTAACAACAACACAAATTGTTTAAAAGATGAAAATGGAGTTTGTTACTACCAAGATGAGAATGGAAAATATTATTCTCTTACAACTGACGGTCAAAAAGAATATATTTCTGAAGAAAAACTTGAAAATTTGATGAATTTAAATAGACCAATGATTCAACCAAGGGAAATTGTTGACTATGACTCAAAAGAAAATTCCGAGTTTTCTGAAAAAAAAGGAAACCTTGACACATATAACACCCCAACAGTTAAACCAAACATAATCAACAAAAAGAAACCAAATCAACCTGCAAACAACAATTTAAACAATGAAAGCAACAATCCAAGCGAAAATAATAACGCAAATAATGGCGCAAATTATATTAACAACACAAACAATCAACAAACCATGCCACAAGCTCCTGTTCAGCCTCTTCCTAACACAAACACCTATGGCTATCCTCAAGTTGGCTATGGGTATGGATATGGAACAGGCGTTGGAACTGGAGTTGGAATTGGAGCCGGAGTCCCAGGAATTGGCGCAGGAGTTGGAATTGGAGGCGCGGCCTATCCAGGAGTTCACAACTATGAAAACGGAACGGTAAACCCATATCGCAACACAGACACATACAAGCTTCCATCTTCAAACATAATAAAGAGCGATCCAGTTAAAGCTGAGAACATCGACCTTTTGCAAAAGCCCCTTCCAAACGAAAGAAGGCAAGATTTTAAAAGCTTTTCAGCAATAACTCCAGCGCAAGAAAATGAAAACAAGGAAGAAGAGCTTTTAGAAACAGAAACCAAGCCAACAAAACAAGAAAATTTTGTTGAAATTAATCCCCAAGATTCAACCCAAATTAAAACGGAAACAATAACTAAATACAACGAAACAAATACAAATCCAATAAAAGAAGAACCGTCAGAAAATCAAGAAACAGCAGCATAACAATTAAAAAACTGGAAATTTCCAGTTTTTTCTTTCCTCCTCCTAAGATTAACCCGCCAAGCCATAAAAGCGAAAAGGCGTTTTCGTGCTTTTTGCCGGTCGTAGGTTCTTTTATTATAAAAAACTGCGCCCCAAGCGCAGTTTTTAACGGCCGTTTAAGATTTCTCTTTCTTTTTTCTTGGTAAAAATACTATTAACAGAAAATCTATTTAAAACC
>CALWHN010000008.1 GCA_944380415.1 uncultured Clostridia bacterium
TATTTTTTATAATAATTTTATATTAGTTAGCAACAATAATAGTAATTTCTTTTGTAAATTCGACAAAGTGTGATATTCTTGAATTTGTTGTGATAAAGTATGGAAAATCAAACATGTTACGAAATGCTAATTAATAACTGCGACCTGAAAAAAGGTTCAATTTTATTCAATGGGCATAAAATTACATTACATAAATTTATTAAGGATATTAACGAATTTTCTCTTTCGTTAATTGAGTTGGGTTTTAAAAAAGGAGATGTTTTAACAATTTATCTCCCAACCTGCCCCCAGGCCATTGTTGCTTTTTACGCTTGTTCAAAGATTGGCGCAATTGCAAACATTGTCCACCCGCTTATGCCAATAGACAATTTAAAAGAAAATTTAAAACAGACAAAGTCCAAAGCTTTGATGTTTTATGATCTGTTGATTAAAGATCAAAAACAACTTGCGAATTTGAACCAAATTTTAATAAACTGTTCAATTTCAAACTATGTTGTTTTTAGAAAGGGAATCTATTCACTTTATGTAAAAATTAAAACTAAGGCTTGCACCAAAGCCCTCAAATATTCAAAGCTTATAAACCACAAAACAACTCAGTCTCCATTAAATTTCTTAAGAGTTGGTGGAAAAGGAAGCGACGTTGTTTGCACTATGCACAGCGGCGGAACTAGCGGCGAACCAAAGATTGTTAAGTTATCAAATAATGCACTAAACAATTTAAGTGTTTCACTTGAAAAAATGTATACAAGAAAAGAGAGAGGAACAGAGTTTGGCCTTGTTGCACTGCCAATGTTCCATGCGTATGGTCTTGGAGTTGCCGTTCACACTTGTTTAACCAACAAATACAGCTTGATTCTTGCTCCCAAATTCTTACCAAAGCAGATAAATAATTATATCAGACACCACAACGTAACATTCATGGCTGGTGTTCCTATAATGTTTAAGAAAATGATTGAACATAAAAATTTCTATGGAAAGCATCTTTCAAAATTGCAGGATTTATGGTGTGGCGGCGATGTTCTTAACGAATCTTTTGTTGAACACTTTGACACGATTATGGAAAGATTTAAAGCTCCTGCAAGATTGATGAGAGGCTATGGATTAACAGAAGTTTGCAGCGTTTGCGCCGTTAATACTTTTGAAAACTATAAAAAATACAGCTGCGGGAAACCAATTCCAAACACAACAATTCAAATTTGGGATGAAAAGGATAAACCATTAAAACCAAATACAATTGGCGAAGTTGTTGTAAACTCTCCTTCTGTTATGGAGGGTTACCTGGATGACTTAGGCTATGTTGTTAAAGACGACAAAATCTGGGTTAAAACTGGCGACCTTGGATATATGGATAAAGAAGGCTTTTTATTTATATTGGACAGAAAAAAGAGGTCAATCAAAATTAACGCAATAAACATTTTTCCATCTGAAATAGAAAACCTAGTTAAAACCCACCCAGATGTTGACGAAGCTTGTGCAGTTCCATATCACTATAACGAAAAAACATATATAAAACTTTATGTATCTTTAAAAATTAAAGAGTTTAATAAAGAAAAAATAAAGCGAGAACTCTTTGACTTATGTTTTAAAAACTTAATTAAATATTCTTGGCCAAGGCTAATTGAAATTATTGATGAAATGCCAAGAACTAGCTTTGGAAAGGTTGATTATAAAAAATTTGAAATACTTTAAGGAGAAAGTTATGGAAGCTAACACAAAGGAAATAAGCGAAAATAAATTGCAAGCCTCTTCTAACAAAAGTGAAGAGGTTGTTAAAGAAGAAAAAAGAATTAAAAGCATTGACAGATTTAGAGGCTTTTGCGTTTTTGCAATGTTAATTTTTCAATTTTTGAAAAACTTTGAAAGTTTGGGCTTTTTATCGCGCCTTGCAGACCACTCTCTTGAAAACGGAATTGTGATTTTGCCTGGAATGACGCTTGCAGACATAATTGCCCCGGCCTTCATTTTCGCAATTGGTCTAACCTTTGCGCTTTCCTTCAACAAGTGGCAAAGGCTTTATGGAACTAAACATGCAATAATTCACTATCTTGAAAGGGCTTTGGCAATAATTGGCGTTGGAACATTTCTGGATTTATGTAATAAATTTTTGGATATGTTCGGCGGAGATTATACTTTTAACGCTTTTGATTGGGTTGTAACTGCATTTTCGATTATTGCAATTCTTGGATTGATTTTAAGACTTCTTGCTTTAATTCCTTCCTGGAAGAGAAAGCTTTCAGTTGTTAGCGAACAAATTTTCTACGTTGCCCTTTCCTGCCTTGGAATTATGAATATAATAATTACTTCAATTGATTATGCAAGCATTGTTAGCGGACAAGGAACAATTTATAGTTATTGGGTTACTCTTCAAGGAATTGGATTTGCAATTTTAATTGCCCTTCCCTTTGTTAAGGCAAAAGCGTGGGTTAAATTTTTGGGCGCTTTAGTTATTGCAATTTTGTTTACTGTTTATCATCAGCTTGGAAATAACAGAGAACTTCTTGATGTAATAGTCCACGGCGGAGTTGTTGGCGGCTTTGGTTGGGGCGCGATGTTGATTTTCGACATGTTTATTGCAGACCTTTATTTCAAGAAAAAATATAACGCCCTAATTGTTTCTGCTCTATTCTGTGCAATTGGTGTTTTCCTAACACAGTGGCTTGGAACAATCAACATGGGAAGCTGTTCTCCAACATTTATTTTAGTTGGAGTTGGGCTAAGCGGTTTGATTTTTGTTGTTTTCGACTTGTTGGACAAATTTCATAGATCAAAATTTGATCCTCTTGTTTGGTGGGGCAAAAACCCAATAATAATGTTTTTGGTTGAATTTTTCGTGATAGGCGTTTACACTTCTTTAATGCCGGAATCTGCACTTGGCGGCGCACCTGTTTGGCTTGCCATCATTCAAGCCATAATAGCAATTGTTGGATTGACGGCCTTTGCATTCCTACTTGCGAAAAAGAAAAAATCAATAAGTTTATAAAAGGAGGAAAAAACTTGGAAGAAAAAATAAATGAAAAAACAGAAGTTGCCGAAAATTCTGCTTTGCAAAATGAAGACAAGCAAGAAGTTTCTGCTAAGCAAGTGATTGCGGATAAAAATGCGGGAGTTGTTGTTAAGAAGGAACGAATCCTTTCAATCGATAGATTCAGAGGACTTTGCATGTTCCTTATGGCCTGCTCTTTTATCTTTCCGCTCTTTTCATGTTTCGACTTCTTAGCGCCAGTTGTTGAACATGGAGATAAAGGATTTCAAATTTTGCCTGGAATTTCTTTTGCCGATTTGTTCGCTGCAATGTTCATCTTTGTCATTGGCCTTACAATTTGCAAAAGCTTTAAAGCAAGAGAAGAAAAATTTGGAACAGCAAGAGCATATTTCCAACTTGCGCTAAGGTTTTTATGCCTAATTGGAATTGGAATTTTGTTCAACGGCTTTGAAAACGGCTGGGTTGACATTTTCCTTGGAGATAAAACATTTTCAGAACTTTCAATTCAAATTCAAATTTATTCAGTAATGTTTTGGATTGCAATTGCTCTTCTAATCGTTTACATCGTTTCTAAATTTGTTAAAAACGAAAAGTTTAAAATAGTTGCAGAATGCTTGTTCAAATATACACTTGCAATTGCAGGCATTTTAGCTTTATTCTTCATTTTAGTTGCAACAGCAGAAAAGATTACCCTTCCAGAAACAGGCGAAAGATATGGCGGCTGGGAATGGGACACGCTTCAAAACATTGGTCTTGCAGGTCTTCTTGCCCTTCCATTTGTTAAGTTTAAGAAAGGTGGAAAGTTTGCAATTGTTGTAATCACCTTCACTGTTCTAACAATCCTAATGCAAAACGGCCTTTTCCCACTTGCTAACTCAATTTTGGAAGGCGGAATAATTGGTGGATTCAGCTGGGCTTGCATACTTCTTATGGGCTCAATCTTCTTTGAGCTTAAAGATGACAACAAAAAATATTGGACGCTAACCTCTTTGATTTTGCTTGTTTCAGTTATTTTAATTGTTGCGTTTGATTTTATCGCAGCTAAAAGAGGTTGCACGCCTGTTTATGCAATGTTCTGTATTGCAATTGCAGCAATGATTTGGGGAGGATTGAACTGCATTAACAATTGGAAACCTAAGTTCGATTTCTTTGAAATTTGGGGAAGCAACGCAATTCTAACCTATATAACAACAATATTTGTTGTTGGAATGTTGTTTGGCGGCCTATTGGGAGACCAATTAACAACACTTAGCATTTGGGCGGCAATTCCAATTGTTCTTGTTTTGCTTGCTGGGCTAACAATTATGAACTGGTTGCTCAGAAGAAAAAATAAATACATCAAAATTTAGAGTGGTTTATCTGATCTTAAACTATCAAAAAAAAGAATCTGCGTTAACAGGTTCTTTTTTTAGCTAATATCACAGCCTAATTTAAATTTCAAGTTCTGATTGTTGATTTAAAACTTTCTTTACTGCAGAGACTCCAGAAGAGATAGCCGCCTGAGCAAGCGGAATTAAAAGTTCCCCGGCCTTTATGTCGGTGTACCTTCCTTCTGGCGCCCCGCCTTAGAGGTTATTTTTTATTTTACTAAACTCACCTTCTGAGATTGTCTCTAAAAGGTCGTTATAGCCTTTTCCCATTGTAACGAGTGAAACCTTGTGGCCGGCTTTGGTCATTGATTCAGAAATGGATTTTGCTGCTCTTGTCAAACAGTCCTTAAATTCTTTTCCGTTTTTCTTGACAAAACCCTTTGCAGAATTTGGAATTTCAATGTTATCGAAACAGAGTTTTCCCATACTCTTGTTATACCAAACCCATGCCTGGCCAATTATTCTATTCTCATATTTAAACACAACAAATCCGCCGTTTGGGTCGCTTATTCCATGTTCAACGCAGCTTTCGCCTGCGTCATCAATTCTTTGGCAGCAGTTTGTAATGTTACCCAAAACTGCCCCAAGAGGATTGTCTTTTTTCAAAAGCTCAAACTTAATTTTTCCTTCTGAATTGTCTGGGAAAGCCGAAAGGTTGCTTCCTTTTTGTATTCCTTCTTCAAACCACTTTTGAAGAGTTTCAAACTGCTCTTGGCTATAGCCATATCTTCCAACAACTTCAGCTAAGTTCCCATATCTAACATTGTCATATTTGGTGTTTTGCAAAAAAGAGATAACATCTTTTTCTGTTAACCTATCTCTATCCGTGTTGGTTCTAATTTCTGCGTTTGGAAAGCTTTTTAAAATTTCATTAAACTTGTTATATGCTTCAGAAAAATAATTTACTGTAACATTCTCATTTTCATAATCGTAGATATCTTGGATTAAAAAATTTTCATGAAAATTTTCAATTAAAAATTCTGCAAATTTTGGGTTAAAACCATTCTGCTTTGTGTTTAGCCCTGAAAAGCTTTCATGTAGTTCGTTTTCTGAATAATTTGGAATAATTTTTTCTCTGATAAATTTTTCTGCCGCCAACCTTTCCTTAGAACTTTTTGAAAACAGGCCGGAAATATAGCATAGCTTAAAAAAGTCCTCTCGTGGCTCATTTTCCAATGAATTCAACGATAATTTATCCTTTCCATTTCTCTTAGCAAATTCTTCCAAAAGAGAATTATATGTCTTTGAATTCGCGAAAAACAAGGTAACATCATCGCTTTTTAAGTTTTCAACAACCGATTGATGTGGAATAAATGGAAGGTTTATGTTTCTTCTCTGTGCATCTTTAACAAAAGTTAATGTTGAACCAAAATCTAGCATATATGGGTGGCTATTGAATTTAAGGAGTTTGCCCTTATATTCAACAACCCAATGACCAAACCCATTGTCTTCTTTAAAGGTTAAATCGCCATATTCAATTCTTTTTAATGAAGAGATGTTAAAAGCTCTCTTTCCAATTGAAGTTACGCTGTCTGGGATTACTATTGAAGTTAAATGTGTGCCAGAAAACGCATCTTCGCCAATTGACGTTACACTATCTGGGATTTCTACTATGGTTAGGCTGGTACAATGACAGAAAGCAAAGCTGCCAATTGACGTTACACTATCTGGGATTTCTACTGTGGTTAAACTGCCGCAATAAGAGAAAGCATAATCACCAATTGACGTTACACTATCTGGGATTACTATTGAAGTTAAATGTGTGTCAGAAAACGCATAATCACCAATTGACGTTACACTATCTGGGATTTCTGCTGTGGTTAAACTGCTGCAATAAGAGAAAGCATAATCACCAATTGACGTTACACTATCTGGGATTTCTACTTTTGTTAAACTGCTGCAACCCCTGAAAGCAGAGATGCCAATTGACGTTACACTATCTGGGATTTCTACTTCGGTTAAAGCGATACAGCCGCTGAAAGCAGAGCTGCCAATTGACGTTACACTATCTGGGATTTCTACTTTTGTTAGGCGGATACAATCACAGAAAGCAGAACGTCCAATTGAGGTTACACTATCTGGGATTTCTACTGTGGTTAAACTTCTGCAATTCCTGAAAGCAGAGCTGCCAATTGACGTTACACCTTGCCAAAACTTGTGAGGGTCTTTCTCCAACAATTCAATATCTTCATTATTTACCGAATCTAAAACACCGTATCTTTTTTTCATATTCTTCTAAGCCAATTGTATATCAAAATGAAAGTAATGTCAACATTAAAGTTTTTTCTTTATATATTTTTTTAAATTATAGTTGCAAGCTGAGTTGCATTCTTCGCCAAAATTTGCGCGAGGTTAAAAACTAAAATAATCCTTCAATAACCTCGTTTTCGTCAATTTTCATTTTACACGCCGCAGGATTTTTCCCAAGCCCTGGCATCAAAAGCATTTCTCCAAGCAAGACAACCAAAAACCCTGCTCCGCTTCGAATTTCAACATCTCTAACTGTAATCTTAAAGCCGCTCGGCGCGCCAATTAAGTTTTTGTCGTCCGAAAGGCTATATTGCGTTTTGGCAACACAAACTGGAAGCTTTGAGAAATTGTTTTTTTCAATTAATTTAATTGATTTTTCCGCTTCTTTAGAATATTCAACTTCCCCGGCTCCATAAACTTTGAGCGCAAGTTTTTCAATTTTTGTTTTAAGAGAATCCTCAAGGTTATAAATCAAATTTAATTTGGAAGGCTTCTCTGAAAGAGAAACAACTCTTTTTGCAAGGTCAAGCGCACCCTTGCCGCCTTTCTCCCAAACCTTGCACGTTTCAAAACTGACGCCTTTTTCAAGCGCAAAATTTTTAACAACCTCGACTTCATTCTCGGAATCATCGCTAAATAAATTTAAACTAACAACAATTGGAACGTTAAAGTTTTTCAATATGTTGATGTGAGAACCAAGGTTTCCAAGTCCGCTTTTAAGCGCTTTTAGGTTTGGTTTTGAAAGTTCATTTAAGCTTGCTTTGCCATGAAGTTTAAGCGCCCTTAGCGTTGCAACCAAAACGACACAAGAGGGCGACAAATTCCCCTCTCTGCAAACAATGTCAAAGAACTTTTCAGCGCCAAGATCGCTTCCAAACCCAGCCTCAGTTATTGCAAATTCGCTGTTCTTAACGGCAAAGTTTGTTGCAATTAAACTGCTACAGCCATGGGCTATGTTTGCAAAAGGCCCACAGTGGATAACAGCCGGCGCCCCACCAAGTGTTTGAGCCAAATTTGGTTTTATTGCATCTTTAAGCAAAATTGCCATTGCATCTTGAGCGGAAAGGTCTCTTGCAAAAATTGGCAAATTTTTCTCGTTAAACCCAACCAGAATGTTCCCAAGACGAAGCTTTAGGTCTTCTAAATCCTTTGCTAAACTGAGAATTGCCATAACTTCGCTTGCAGCAGTTATTGTAAACTCTTCTTCTCGCGGTTTTGCACCATTGCTCTTTGAAACGACAACTTCTCTAAGCGCTCTATCGTTTAGGTCTAAACACCTTTTAAATACAACTTTTTTAAATCCAAGAGAGTTTCCATGAAATATATGGTTGTCAATCAAACTTGAAAGAAGATTGTTCGCGCTTGTAATTGCATGAAAATCCCCAGTAAAATGCAAGTTTATATCTTCCATTGGAACAACTTGGCTAAAGCCGCCGCCCGTTGCTCCGCCCTTAATTCCAAAGACGGGCCCAAGCGAAGGCTCTCTAAGAGAAAGACAAACTTTCTTGTTTAAAATTTTTAAAGCATCTGCCAGGCCAATTGAAACTGTTGTCTTTCCAATTCCGCTTGACGTTGGGTTTATTGCAGTAACTAAAACAAGCTTTGCGTTTTGATTTCCTTTTTTAAAGTTTAAAATCTTTGCAAATTTGTTTCCATACAAAAACAAGTCCTTTTTCTTTAACTTTAATTGCTTTGCAATTTTTACAATATTTTTTAATTTTGAACTTCTTGAAATTTCAATATCCGTCATATCTATCCTCTGCACTTCTAATTAAATTTAATTATATTACAAAACTTTAAATAAAAAAAATAAATCACCAAGATTAATTGGTGATTTATTCTCCCATAAGCCTAAATCAAGTGTTAAGCTTTTTTACAACTAACGTTGCATCGCCGTTTTCAGGAATTGTAACAGTTGCACTTGACGGGTCTGTTGTTGCCGCAATTGCAAGGTCAATTACATCGTTTGCTGCAAGCGTTACGATAACCGAGTTGTTGCAGTCTGCAATAAATGTTCCACCTGTTGTTGTTTCAAGAGCGGTTTTCTCAACGGTTGATGAATCAATTGGCGTTGTGTTGTTTCTTGCGGTTACATTAAATGTCAACTCTGTTGTTGAATTTACTTGAACATGGAAAGTAATTTCATAGTCACCAGCTTCAAGAACAGTAATTTGATTAGTTGCTGTGGTTGTGTTTTCAAGCGGCATTTCCGTGTTAAGTTCAACTTGAGTGTAGGTGTTTGCAGTTGTCAATGTTGGCGTTTGAGAAGCATTGTTATATAGTCCACCATATGCTGCCAAACCAACTGCACTTGCACCCGTCGCTCCCGTTGCCCCAGTTGGACCCGTTGGACCTGTTGGGCCGGTTGCCCCTGTGTCGCCCGTTAAGCCAGTTGCCCCTGTGTCTCCGGTCGGACCTGTTGGACCCGTTGGGCCTGTTGCTCCAGTTGGACCCGTTGGTCCTGTTGGGCCGGTTGCTCCTGTTGCCCCTGTGTCTCCGGTCAGACCTGTTGGACCTGTTGGGCCGGTTGCCCCTGTTGCCCCTGTGTCGCCCGTTAGGCCAGTTGCCCCTGTGTCTCCAGTTGGCCCTGTTGGCCCCGTTGGGCCGGTTGCTCCTGTTGGACCAGTCGGTCCGGTTGGTCCTGTTGCTCCAGTTGCCCCTGCTGCGCCAGTTGCCCCAGCTGCACCTGTTGCTCCTGCAGCTCCTGTTGGCCCAGTTGGACCTGTTGGCCCTGTCGGTCCTGTTGCACCAGTTGGACCTGTTGGCCCCGTAGCTCCAGTTGCTCCTGCTGCTCCTGCTACTCCGGCTGCACCAGTTGCTCCTGTTGCACCAGCTGCTCCTGTTGCACCCGTTGGGCCGGTTGGGCCTTCAGGAATAAAGAAAGTTAAATCTGCTGTCGAGCCTGTTCCGCTTTGAACAACAGAAGCTTGGCTTCCAGCTGCAAGCGTTGTTGTTCCAATAACTTCAACAGTTGTAACAGTTGCTCCCGTTGGCCCTGTTGGGCCTGTTGGACCAGTTGGACCCGTTGGGCCAGTTGGGCCTGTCGGTCCGGTTGGACCTGTTGGACCAGTTACTCTAGCAATTAAATTCCTTTGTCTGCAACAATTCGTTGGCCTACAGTTGTTTCCAAAAAAATTGCATGCCATAAAATTTTTCCTCCTTTGAATATTTAAACTCAGTCCATTTTATGTTGCATGCATTTAATTTGTTATTTAGGGTTGTATTTAAGCGCTCTTATGCTGTTTAAAATTGCCAACACAGTTACTCCAACATCGGCAAAGACAGCGCTAAGCATTCCTGTAATTCCAATTGCACCTAAAAGCAAGAAACAAAATTTAACTCCGGCAGAGAGAATTATGTCTTCCCAAACAATTTTTCTCGTAAATTTTGAAATTTTAATTGCAGATGAAACTTTTTTAGGGTTATCGTCCACCAAAACAATGTCCGAAGCTTCAACGCTTGCAGGGCTTCCGCCAATTCCCATGCTGAATCCAACATCTGCAAGCGTCAGCGACGGCGCATCGTTAATTCCGTCGCCAACATAGCCAATTAAGTTCTTATTGTTCTTTTTAAGGTTTTGAATAAACTCAAATTTGTCCTCTGGTAAGAGATTTGAAACAAAGGTGCTAACATTTAACTTTTTGCCAACTTCTTCAACAATTTCCTTGTTATCTCCGGATAGCAAAACTGTTTTAACGCCAAGTTCGTTCAAGCTTTTAATTGCATCAAATGAAGTTCCCTTAATTTTATCCTTAAGTTCGATTTCGCCAATTTTTAATTCGTTTTCATAAACTCCAACAATTGTGTTTTTACTTTCGTTTTCCGTTTTGCCAACAAAATATTTATTTTTGTTAAATTCAAAATAGACGCCATGGCCCGCAATTTCTTTCGCATTTTTAACTTTCCTAAGTTTTTTTGTATTGTAGGATAGAATTGATTTTGCAAGCGGGTGGAGCGAATTTTGTTCGCCAAGAGCGGCAAGAAACACAAGCTGATTTTCCGAAAGCCCGTCCTTTAAACAAACAACTTTTTCAACTTCAAACTCGCCTGTTGTTAGCGTCCCCGTTTTGTCAAAGGCGACAACATTTAGTTTTGCACAGGCGTCCAAGTAATTTGAGCCCTTGATTAAAATCCCTCTCTTGGAGGCGTTTCCAATTCCAGAAAAATATGAGAGTGGAACTGAAATTGCGAAGGCGCACGGACATGATACAACAAGGAAAATAAGCCCACGATATATTGCCTCTGAAAGGTCGCCAACAACTCCATAAACAATTCCAAAAACCAAAAGAGAACAAACAATCACGCCAAGCGTATACCACTTAGTTATCTTTGAAATCAGTGTTTCAGTCTTGCTCTTTTTTTCCTGTGCATTCTCAATTAGATTTAAAATTTTGCTAACTGCGCTATCTTCATATTTCTTAGTTGTTTCAATTTGAACAAGCCCATCTAAAACAATTGCCCCGGAAAGAATTTCATCTCCAACTTTTAGAGAAACGGGAACGCTTTCTCCTGTTAAGCTTTGGAGGTCAACCATGGAAGTTCCCTCCAAAATTCTTCCATCAATTGGAACACGCTCGCCTGGTTTAACCAAAATTGTTTCCCCAATTTTGACATCTTGTGGAGAGATTCTTTCCTCCGCCCCATTTCTTAAAACAAGCGCAAATTCCGGCCTTAGGTTTACAATACTTTCAATTGATTTTCTGGATTTGTCAACTGCAAGTCCTTCCAAAATTTTCCCAATTGAATAAAGGCCAATAACCATCAGCGACTCCATAGACTGGCCAACAGCTGCCGCGCCAATTACAGATAGAGTTATTAAAAGATTTTCATTAATTGTTCCTCTAAACAAAAGAACAATCGCTTTTAAATATGTTTTATACCCCATCAAAAGCGCACTTACAACAAAAAGCGTCCAATACAGCCAAATTGGCATGCTAATTGTTAGAACGCAAACTCCAATTGCAATTCCAGCCAAAAGCAAGCTAAGATCTAGAACAAATTTTTTGTTAATTTGCTTCTCTTTTTGCTCCAAAATTCTTGCATTTGGTTCAATTTTTTTAGAAAGCTCAACAATTTCATCTAAGGCGTTTTCATCATCGCTTTCATAAATTAGCTTTGAAGCAACAAAATCAATCTTTGCCTCTTTAACGCTTTCAATCTTGTTAATTTCCTTTTCAAGCGCCCTTGCGCAGTTTGGACAGTCTAACCCCTCAATCTTTACAACTTTCTTCATTTCTTTCCTCAAAAACATGTTCTCTGCTTATCTCAAAAACCTCTTTAACATGGTTGTCTGCAAGCCTGTAAAAAACTTCCTTTCCCCTTTTCGTTGAAGAGATCAAATTCATCTCCCTAAGATATTTAAGCTGATGAGAAACAGCAGACTTCGTCATATTGAGCAAAACTGAAATATCACAGACGCAAAGCTCCCCCTCATCTAAAACATTTATAATTTTAATTCTAGTACTGTCCGAAAGCGCCTTGTAAAAGTCTGCCATCAAAAGAAGACTTTCTTCATTTAAAACTCTTTCTTTAACTAGTTCAACAGTTTCACTATGAATTACATCGCAATCGCACGTTGCCTCAGATTTTCCCATAAACACCCTTTTAGTTGAATAATTATTCAATCATATTATAGTTGAACGGCCATTCAATTGTCAAGCATTTTATTATATGTTTTAAAAAATTTTTTTGACATTTTGCTTTTTGTGATATCATTTTGCCATGGAATATTTTTGTTTTTTAAATTCGCCAATTGGCGAGCTAACTCTTGTTAGCAACGGAAAAAGCCTTGTTGAACTAATTTTTGGAAAAGTTGAAATGGAAGGGCTAACCAACAATGAAAACTTGGAAATTTTCAAACAAACCAAAAATTGGCTTTCAAGATATTTTAAGGGGGAAAAACCGCTTCCTAGCGAACTTAATCTAGAGCCTTTCGGAAGCCCTTTTAGGAAGAAAGTTTGGGAAGCTATTTTAAAAATTCCCTATGGAAAAACAAAAAGCTATAAGGAAATTTCAGAAATTGTTTCGCCAAACAAAAAAATGGCTGCTCGCGCTGTTGGAGGCGCCATTTCCAAAAATCCAATTCCAATTATAATCCCTTGCCATCGCGTAATTGGTTCAAACGGAAAGTTAACCGGCTTTTCGGGCGGAATTGAGAAAAAAATATTTTTACTAAATCATGAAAACGCGCAATTTAAAGGAGAATAGCAATGGAAAACATAAAAATAAACTGCCACAGTTCAATTTGTATAGACGATGCATATTACTTTGACCCTTTTCTCATAAAAGAAAAGAAACAAAATGCAAAGATTGTCTTTTTGACTCACCCACACTTTGACCACCTTGACCCATCTTCAATTAAGAATGTCATAAATTCAGAAACAATAATTGTTTGCCCCAAAAGTTGCCTAAAAGGATTAAAACAATTTGCAAATAAAATTATTGTGGTTTCTCCAGATGAAAAAAGAACAGTTGATAACGTCGAATTCAAAACCTTTCCGTCATATAACTTTGGAAAATATCACCCAATTGAAAACGGCTTTGTTGGCTACACTCTTAGCCTCAACGGAACTTCATACACAATTTGCGGAGATACGGACGACACTCCTGAGCTAAGGAAACAAAGGCCAGACATCTTGTTTGTTCCAATTGGAGGAACATACACAATGGACGCTGTTCAGGGTGCAAATCTTGCAAACAAAGTTATGCCAAAAATTGTTATTCCAGTTCACTATGCCAAAATTGAAGGAACGGCAGGAAAAGAGGCAGAAAAAACTTTCTTAGAAAATTTAAATCCAAATATTGAATACAGAATTTTAATTAAATAAATTTAAAATTTTTTCTAATACTAGAAACATGGATTATGTTAAAGGCCGGCCATTTTTCTGCATAGACACAAACATTTTTAATTGTTGGCTGTGGAATTGACGGCGCAATTGCAAATTTTTATACTGACTCATAAAAACAACAAGCTGGAAAATTTATTTTCTCCAACACGAACGTAAAAAATGCTTGCAATTCTAAAATTTTTATGATAAATTATATATCAGCGTTTGGAGAGTTGGCTGAGCGGTCGAAAGCGGCGGTCTTGAAAACCGTTGAAGTGAAAGCTTCCTGGGGTTCGAATCCCTAACTCTCCGCCAAAGAAAATATTGATGCACACATTTTGTGCATTTTTTTATCGAAAAATTTTAAGATTTTAAATTATTAATATGCTCCCGGAAGGATTTATGGTATAATTTTTTTAGGAGGTAAAATGGATATTTGGGAAAAGATGTATGACATTGCAAAAAAAGAATATCATCCAGAAGCTGTTTCTCCATTCATTGACGCACATCATGTTGTTTGCGCAATTGAAGCAGAAGACGGGAAAATTTACACTGGTTTTTGCATAGAAGGAGCCTGCGGCGTAATGAGCCTTTGCGCCGAACGTGTTGCAGCTTTAAATATGTACGTTCAAAGCGGACAAACCGTTGTAAAAAGGCTTATTGCATTCAGAGATAAGCCGCCTAAAGACGGAGGAATGCCCTGTGGCGCTTGCAGAGAATTCTTTATGCAGCTTTCAACGAAAAACAAGGACATGGAAATTTTAACGGATTATGAAACGCGAACAACCGTTAAATTGGAAGATGTCTACCCCAATTGGTGGGGCTGGAAACGCTTTTAAAACATTTGACTAACTCTACATATAAAAGATATAATGTTACTAGGAGGTTTTATGAAGAAGTTTTTCTTAATGTTTGCTCTTTGTGCAATTTTTCTAAGCGGCGGCGTTTTGATTTCTGCTTGTGGAGAAGATAACCCTCCTCCACCTGAGCAGTATAATATAACTTTAGAGACTTCAAGTGATTTTGAAATTACTTCCAGCCATCAAAAAGCAACTGAAGGCGAAACAGTAACTTTAGAGGTGACAATTACAAATGAAAACCTTGAAATTGATTCTGTTTTTGCAAATGAAACAGCTTTAGAAAAAGACGGCAATTCCTATTCATTCGTTATGCCAGCACAAGATGTTACAATAAATGTAACAACAAAAGAAAGAACATATCAAGAAGTTTTGGAAAGTGATGGAACATATTGGAGAGAGTCTGTTCCAAATCAAATTGGGCTGCCAGAAGAAGGAACACAATATGCAAACCAGTATATATACTTTAACTTTTCTGGAGGTGGAGTTTGGTCGCCAACCGTAACAGTTCGTTCGACAAATCAAGAAGTTTTGCCAGATGATGCCCTTGAAGTTAGGTTAACTAGCAACAACCAGGGAACAAGATATGGCTATGGCAGCGTTTGTATAGATTTGACCAAGGCAAGCAAAGGGACGACATATATAATTTTAACTGCTAAATCTTCAACAATGGGAACAACCAATTCAACAATAATAAAAGAAATTGAATTTGTAGATAACGGAGAAGTTGAATTTGAAACATGGCAAACAACAGTTACTTTTGACCTTTCAAAAGTGGCCCGCTCTGGAAGAGAAATCTTTGTTCAAGTTTCAGACAGAGATTGGGTTTATGGAACTCCAAGCGAAATTCCTTCATATTTTTCTCAATCAACAACAGAAGAGTCAATAGTTTTAAACATTACATACATTCCAACCCACGACTACTCTATTTTAGCTTACTACTTCGATGAAAATAATCGTATGATTGAGTTTGAGTTGCCAGAAGTGATAACCGGTTCAGGTTCTTCTGAAACAGGGTTTACGCAATATGTCGATGGCAATCTATCTTTTGCCTATAACGGCGCAAATATTAACATTACTCCAACAAATTAATAACTAAAAATAGAAAAATCTAATAAAATGTACCATGAAGAGTGTGCGAGGGAAAGCCCCAATGACCACACAGCAACCTGCAAAAGCAAGGTGCTAAAGGTTTAGCGATGGGAAAAACAAAATCCTGCCTCTAAGCAGGATTTTTTAAAAGGAAAAGAATATGAAGAAGATAATAACAAGTGAAAGTGTAAACATTGGCCACCCAGACAAAACATGCGACACAATTGCAGACGCCTTTTTAGATGAGGCGTTAAAGCAAGACCCAAATTCAATGATGGCTGTGGAATGTGCAATTAAAAACAATAAATTATTCATATATGGCGAGGCAACAACAAAGGCAAAAATAAACTATGAAAAAATTGCAAAAGAAATTTTAAAAGACATTGGCTATAAAAACAAATTTAAAATAACAAAAGAAATAAGCGAGCAAAGCCCGGATATAAACCAAGCGGTCGTCAAGGAAGAGCTTGGCGCAAATGACCAAGGAATGTGCTTCGGATATGCAACAGATGAAACAAAAGAATTTATGCCTCTTCCAATTGTTGTTGCACAAAAGCTTATGAAAAAATATGACGAGTTCAGGCGAAAAACAGATTGCTTCTTTGCAGATGCAAAGAGCCAAGTTTCAGTTGAATATACAAATGACAAACCAACAAAAATTAAAACAATTTTAATTTCGGTTTCTCATTCTAAATATCTAACTCGCCAAAAAATTGAGGGCGAAATAAAAGAAAATGTAATTGAACCAGTTTTAAATGAATACAAAAAACTTTACAAAGACACAGAGCTTATAATAAACCCAAGTGGGAAATTTACAATTTGGGGAAGCTTTGGCGACAGCGGGTGCGTTGGAAGAAAGATTGTTGTTGACACATATGGTGGAGCCAGCCGCGTTGGCGGAGGATGCTTTTCAAGCAAAAATGCAAGTAAGGTTGACAGAAGCGCCGCCTACTATGCAAGATATGTTGCAAAAAACATTGTTGCAAATGGCCTTGCAAAAAGATGTGAAATTCAAGTTTCCTATGGAATTGGTCTTTCAAAGCCAATCTCAATGTATATTGAAACCTTTGGAAGCGAAACAGTCCCGCTCAAAGAGATTTATAAGTTTGTTGAAAAAAACTTCAACTTCTCCCCTTCCAACATAATCAAATAATTGGATCTTCTAAAGCCAATTTATAAACAAACTGCATGCTTTGGGCACTTTGGAAGAGAAGAATTTCCATGGGAAAAAATAAAAAAATTTAAATAAAAACACTTTGAATTTTTTATCTAAAGATATATGATTATTCCTAGGAGAATTACAAATGAAAAAGGTTAAAGAGTTTTTTAAAGATTTTAAAAAATTTATACTCCGCGGAAACATTCTAGATTTAGCAATTGCAATGGTTGTTGGCGCCGCTTTTACAAAAATTGTAACAAGCCTTGTTAACGATCTTATCATGCCACTTATCTGCGCAATTTTTGGAAGCGCAACAGTTGATGAATTATATTTTACTCTAAACGGAGCCCAAATTTTCTATGGAAGATTTTTGCAAGCAATAATTGACTTTTTGCTTGTTGCAATTGTTCTATTCATTGTCCTTCGAATTGTTATGGACGCAACAAATGCGCTTAAAAAAGGAATTTCAGAAAAACCAAACAAACAAGAAAAAGCAATCTTAAAAGAGCGTGGCGTCAACATGAAAAACAGAAAGGAAGTTATAGCCGCAACTGCTCAGCTAAGAGAAGAAAACAAAGTGCAGGAAGTTGTTAAACCAACCCAAGAAGAACTTTTAACCCAAATCCTTGAAGAGCTTAAAAAACAAAATAAAGATAAGGAATAATAAATAATCCTCAGACTATCTGAGGATTTATTTTATTCTCTTCCAACAAACGTGTTGTCTTTCTTTCTGTTTTGAAGAACTTTAACAGGGTTTGGCTTGTCTTCATAGCGATAATCTTTTCCAAGCTTAGAAATTGCAGAAACAACAACTGCGTGGCTTGGAACAGCTTCAACGTTTTTGTTAACCTTCCCTTGAAAAGCAAAGAAATTTGCCGTCTTTGGAAGTTTGTTAACCTCAACATATTTTTCTTTTTCAGAGGTCAAATTGACAGTTCTTTCAAGAACTTCTCTTATATATTCTTTGTTCCCCCCAAATTGAATAAGCTTTGGAAATTCTGGCTTTGGAAGGACTGTTGTGTAATCTTTGTTTTCATATTTCATTAAACAATCTATTGCAAGTTTCAAGTGGGCAACTTCCATTTCAAAATGCTCTTTCCAAATTTGTTTGATGTTTTTATCGCTCTCATCGCAAAACATTGAATAGTACAAATACGCCTCAGTGTACTCATGCATTACCCAATTTTCAAGCCATGTGCAGTTTGGATCTTTTAAGCTCTCATATTGCGTGACATGTTGCTCTTCAATCATTCCAATTTCAGAGAACAATTTTCTTCCAATATCATTTTTATAGAAGGCAGCCATATTCATATAGAAATTCATTGTTTGTTGCTCTGCCGCCGTTATTATCGATGCAACCAAATTTGAAAACAGATCGGCCGTTTTGCTGTTTAACGCTCGTTTAACATTGTCCATTGGACATCTATGCTCTGAAATTGTTGGCCTCCCTGGCGTAATTTCGGTGTATTTCCCAACAAGGTTTTCTGCATCAATTCCAAAATCCATTTTTAAAAGATTTCCGAATCTATAAAGATGGTCGAAATCTTCAAGCAAAGCAAAATTCAACGCCTCCTTGTTGTTTTTGTTCTTTTCGTGCATAGCCAAAATTGCCGTCAGTTCAATTGCAAGCTGTTCATAGGAAATTGTTGTTTCCAAAACATTTTCATTTTTAGGTTTTAACGCTCCAATTCTCTTTTGCTGTTGTTGCTCCTGGGCGCGAACAAGTGCAATTTTTCTCTTTAAATCTTGGTTGTTACAGTTTCTTGCAAACTGGTGTAAAAACCATGTGGACTCAAACTCGGTTCCGTTCATTAAAATAACCCTAACCTTTGTAAAAGGCGAAGCCGTTTTCTTGTTGTAGGCTTTTGGATATAGCATTTCCCAATCCATAAAATAATCTGTAACCTTCTTTGTTTCAACAGAAAGTGGGTTCATAAAATTCCTCCTTATTTTCGCTTTTTTGATTATTTCCATTTCATAAAAAGTTAAACAACAATAAAAACACAATATATTGTGTATTATGTCTGCATAGATGCGCAATTTAATTTGCATAGCACATGTAAATTAATTGACTTTTATGGCGAATTTTGATATTTTTTATCTAGAGGTAATATTTATGGAATTAAATGAACTACCAAGAGGCCAATTAAATCCAACAATTCTTTCAACGATGATAGACGGGGATAAATATGGCTATGAAATCATTGATGAAATCAAAGATAAAACTGGAATTGAAATTAAACAGCCAAGCTTGTATAGCAGCTTGAAAAGAATGGAAACTCAAAAGCTTGTTTCCTCATATTGGCGAGATAGCGCAATTGGAGGCAAGAGGCATTACTATTGTCTAACAGCTGAGGGAAGAAAATATTTGGAAGAGAACCCTGTTGACTACTCTCTTTTTGAAAAACAAAAAGAACAAAATTTAGAGGCAACGCCAAAAATTTTGGAAAGCAAAGTTGAAGAGCCAATTAAGCTCGCGGAACAAGAAAACATGTTCACAATGGCAAAAAAAGAAGTTCAACAAGAGAAAGTTGAAGAGAAAAAAGAAGAGCCTCAGGACGGCCAATACAATCTCTTTAAAGAAGTTGACATGGCCCGTGACGACGGAAGGTTTATAACGGAAACAATTGAGGACTATAACTTTCCTAAAGTTCAAAAGTTTGAACCTGCATCTCTAAACATTGAAGCGCGCGACACCAGCTATTTAAACGCAAAGATAAAAGAAAAGCCAAAAGCGGACGCAAAGCCCGTTCAAGAAAAAATGTCCGACATGCTAATTGCAAACTTAAACTTGCCATATGACCATGAAAAGTCAATGGCAAAAATTCAACATAAAATTGACAAATTTGAGGCCGAAAGAAAGCAGAAGGAAGTTAAAAAAGTTCCCGAGCAGCCTCAAGTTAAACAAATAAAAAAAGAAGAATTTAACAGAGTTGAAAATACATATGAGAGAGAACCTTCTCAATCTAAAATTTTCAGCAGCTACAAAAGCCTTGAAGGCTATTACACGTCAAAGGGAATTGGCTTTAAACAATATGAAGCAAAGGATTCTGCATCCAATTTTTATGTTAACCCAATGTTAGTTAGACTCGTTAGAAGCTTTATTTTCTTTGTTTTCTCACTTGTTCTTTCAATTTCCTTCTATTTTGGGCTTGGCTCAGGTTCAATTGGAGAGATTATTTACATAATAGTTCCTGCCCTAGCGCTCGTTGCTTTTATCATCTACTTCGTCCTATATCGAAAAGAAAGATTTAGAGGAATTATTCAAATAAAAAAGGAAGACACTTCCTCTCTTGTTCTTCCAATGGCCGCTGTTGCACTAATTTTAGTTATAATTGGTATAAATTTAATTTTGGGCTTTAGAGCTGGAAAAGCAATTGAATATTTCCCAATTTTAATCTATCCAATAATTCTCTCATTCCACTTTGGCGCAATTCCATACACAACAAAGGCAATTGCCGCATCAATTAGGAAAATTAGAGAAAAATTTAAATATCGCTTTTAAGCTTTTTAATTTCAGAAACTGCAAGTTTGTCACACCTGTTGTTATATTCATTATCGGAATGCCCCTTAACTTTTATAAAAGTTGTGGGGTGTTTTTTTGTTAGCTCTAAAAGTTGCTCCCAAAGGTCTCTGTTCGCAACAGGATCCTTTCCCGCAGTTTTCCAGTTATTAAGCGCCCAAGAAAAAAGCCAGCCATTGTTAATTGAGTTGACAACATACGCAGAGTCGCTGTAAAGCTTAACGCTGCACTTTTCTTTAAGCGCCGTAAGACCCATTATAACAGCTTTAAGTTCCATTCTGTTGTTTGTTGTTTCAAGCTCAGAGCCGCTAATTTCCTTCTCTTTCCCTCTGTAAATTAAAATTGCAGCCCAGCCTCCAACGCCGGGATTTCCGCTGCACGCGCCATCTGTGTAAATTTCAATCTCTTTCATATGCTTTCATTTTAACATAATTTAAACAAAAATAAAACTTAATAACAATGCAAATAAAAAGCAGCGCTTTTGCGCTGCCTTAACTATTATTTTGCAATTTCAGTAAACCTGCTTTCTCTAATGACATTAACCTTAATTTGGCCAGGATATTCCATTTCATCTTCAATTTTCTTTGCAATGTCCTTTGCCATGAAAACTGCAAGTTCGTCCGAAATTTCTTCTGGTTTAACAATTATTCTAACCTCTCGTCCCGCTTGAACAGCATATGATTTATCAACGCCTTTAAATGAGTTTGCAATCTCTTCAAGCTTCTCCAAACGCTTAACATATGCCTCAATTGTTTCGCGCCTTGCTCCCGGCCTGCTGCTTGAAATTGCATCTGCAACTTGAACTAGGACAGCTTCAACACTTTCAAACTCAACATTAAAGTGGTGAGCTTCAATGCAGTGAACAACCGCTGGGCTTTCCTTATATTTCTTTGCAAGTTCAACACCAATTTGAACGTGAGTTCCTTCCATCTCGTGATCCAAGGCCTTTCCAATGTCATGAAGGAGACCTCCTCGCCTTGCAACTTTCTCATCTGCCCCAAGCTCTGCCGCCAAAAGCCCGGCAATGTAAGAGGTTTCCAAGCTATGTTTCAAACAATTTTGGCCGTAACTTGTTCTATATTTCAACCTTCCCAAAATTTTAATAAGCTCTGGATGAAGATTGAAAATTCCAGCTTCGTTTGCTGCGTTTTCACCGGCTTCCTTAATTTTTTGGTCAATGTCCTTTTGAGCCTTTGAAACAAGCTCTTCAATTCTTGTTGGGTGGATTCTTCCATCCATGATGAGTTTTTCAAGCGCTACGCGCGCAACTTCTCTTCTGATTGGGTCGAAACATGAGAGAGTTATTGTTTCTGGCGTGTCGTCAACAATTAGGTCAACGCCAGTTGCTGCCTCAAGGGCACGTATATTTCTTCCCTCGCGGCCAATAATTCTTCCCTTAAGCTCGTCGTTTGGAAGTGCAACAGATGTAACTGTTAGCTCGCTTGTCATGTCTGTTGCGCACTTTTGAATTACAGAAGCAATTATCTCCTGCGCCTTCTTTTGGCCGTCATTTCTTGCAGATTCTTCAATCTCTTTAACCGTCTTTGCTGCGTCAATCCTTGCATCTTCAACCATGGAATCCATCAAGGATTTCTTCGCCTCTTCTTTGGTCATTCTTGCAACTTTTTCAAGCTCATCTCTCATTGAAGAAAGAATTTTGTTTTCCTCTTCTTTGATAGATTCGATTTCAACTTCTTTTGCCGAAAGCCTTTCCTTTGCCTGCTCAAGTTGCTCTTGCCTTTTGTCCAAGGAAAGTTCTTTTTTCTCAATGAACTCCTCGCGCTGAGAAAGCCTGTCCTCCGAGCGCTGAATTTCATTTCTTCTGTCTTTAACCTCTTTGTCGAAGTCAAAACGAAGTTTATGAACCTCTTCTTTAGCTTCTAAAATTGCCTCTTTCTTTGCGGTTTTAGCCTCCGCATACGCTTCTTCAATTATCTTAGCAGCCTTAGTTTTAGTCTTTCCAATCTTCTTGGAAAGAAGGAAATATGCGGCAAAAATTCCGCCAACAATTCCAACAATTCCACAGCCTAAACCAATAAAAGCTGCCGCAAGTGAAGAAACGCCCAATAGTGATATTGTCATATTTCTTCTCCAAAATTTTAAAGTTAAATTTAATTAAAAACTTGCCAAAATTAACCTTTTTAAGGAATATAATTTTTGTATATATTTTAAAACTAAAATTTAGTTTCTAATTAAACTTACATAGTAATTGTAACCTATTTATAAAAAAAATCAAACAAAATTTTATTGTTGTTTGACTTTTTTTGTAAATACTATTGATTTTTCCCAAAAATTTTAATTTCTTTTGCGCTAGTTTGCGAGTTTGCCGCCGCCTGAGAAAGCGCTTGGCCAGAGAGCTTATTTTGCCTTTCTTTCGCAGAAACAATGTCGTTTACTGCGCCATAGAATTCTTTAACTTCCTCAAAAATTTTTTTCTTTGAAAGAAGCTCCATTGGCTCTGAAAGGCTTTTTACAAAACTGTTTGTAAAAAGTTCTTTGTTTGCAACCGAAAGGCTTTCAACAAAAGCTTCCATAGACATTGCAATTTGATGGGCTTTTTCGTCTTTAAAATATCTTATTAAATGTGGGTTTCCTCCAGCATCCTTTTCAACCAAAACTTTTTTAGCTTCATCTGAAAGCTTATATTCTTTTCCTTTGAAATTAACAACCATATTTAACCTCTTAGAGTATTCTATCAAAGGTTATCTCTTTTGTCAACCCCAATCATGCAAGTTTCAATATGTTCTCTTCTATTTCTCTTCCAATTTCCTCAACAAGGTTGCTGTCCTCTCCCTCAACCAAAATTCGAATGACCTCCTCTGTTCCGCTTGCTCTAACCAAAATTCTTCCCTTCTCTGCAAGCAAACTTTCGCAAAGTTCAATTTTTTCTCTGATAAACGAATTTCTAATTATGTCCTCTTTGTTCTTAACTTTAACTGCTTTTTCAAACTGAGAATATTTGACATATGGAACATCCAGTTTTGGATGTTTTTCCATAATCGAAAGAATTTGAGCTGCAACCAAAATTCCATCGCTGCATGGCCCTTTTTCAAGCAAAAGAAAGTGGCCATTGTTCTCGCCTCCAAGTTTGCTTGGAGTTTGCAAAAGCCCGTTAATAACCGCGCTTTCTCCAATGTCAACAACAACACACTTTATTCCCTCGCTTTCAAGCTGGTTTGAAAGCGCCATGTTGCTCATCTTTGTTGTAACAACGGAAGAGAAGTTGTTATACTTTGTTAGATGATAAATTATGTCCTCTCCCGAAACAACTTTGCCGCCGCCCAAAACAATTCTAACCCTGTCCGCATCTCCGTCAAACGAAAAACCAACGTCAAATTTTTTGGTTTTCATTTTTTCAATTATATTTTCCATTGACGTTGCGCCGCAATGGTCGTTTATATTGAGGCCGTTTGGCGAAGAGGAAATGAACGTGCAGTTATAACCTTTAAAGATCTTCTTAACGACGCTGCTTGAAGACCCGTTTGCACAGTCAAACAAAATTTTAAACTTCTTTTTAAAGTTTAGTTCGGATTTAACCATGTTTATGTAAGCATTCAAGCTTGCTCTGCTAAAGTGAACTCTTCCCAGTTTGTCAAAGGGAAAGAGCGCATAGTCTGATGAGTTGGAAATTAGATGTTCAATGTGGCTCTCTTGCTCATCCGAAATTCTAAACCCATTTCCATTGAAAAACTTAAACCCGTTGTCCGAAGCTGGATTGTGGGAAGCAGTTATCATAATTGCTGCGTTAACTTTATAGTATGAAATAGAAAAAGGAACAACCGCGGTTGGAACAACGCCAATTTTTATAACATCTGTTCCCATTGAGGTTATTCCCGAAATTAAACTAGCTTCCAAAACATCGCAAGAAAGTCGCGTGTCCTTTCCAACTATAACTGAATTTTGCTCTCCTTCGCGTCTAAAAATTGTTGCAACTGCTTTTCCAATTTCAAAGGCAAGTTCTGGGGTTATTTTGTCCCCCCACTTACCTCTAATTCCATCTGTTCCAAAGAGCTTTTTAAACAAATTTAACTCCCAAAATTTTTCAGTATATACTCATTGGTGTTTATTGATGCAATAGCTCCGTCGCTACATGCCGTAACAATTTGTCTAAGTTGCTTCTGGCGAACATCTCCCGCTGCATAAACGCCAGGAATGTTCGTTTCCATCTTTTCGTTTGTTATTATATATCCATTTTTATCAAGCTCAACGCCGTCCAAAAGCTCCGTGTCTGGCTTTCTTCCAATTGCTATGAAAAGTGCGTCAACTTTTAATGTTTTTGTTTCTTTAGAGGCGCAATTTTCAACAGTTATTGTTTCAATCTTGTCTTGTCCGTCAATCTTTATTACATGAGAGTTTAAAAGAACTTCAATTGGGCTAGATTGCTTGTTAAGCTCTGCTTTCAACTGATTGACCAAAATTTGGTCTCCTTTAAACTGATCTCTTCTGTGGATTAAATAAACTTTCTTCGCAAGCCCTGCAAGATAGAGCGAATCTTCAAGCGATGTGTTCCCGCCGCCAACAATTGCAACAGTTCCGTCTTTGTAAAGAGCGCCGTCGCAAGTTGCACAATAACTAACCCCTCTTCCAACAAATTTCTTCTCATTTTCAAGGTTTAGTTGTTTTGCAGAGGCTCCTAAACATAATATGATTGTCTTCCCTTCGAATGTTCCTTCATGGGTTCTAACGCTTTTAACTTTGTCCTTTAAGTTAAACTCTAAAACATCGCTAAAAACAAACTCAGCTCCAAGCGAAGAGGCGTGGTCGAACATGTTTGTTGCAAGCGTTACTCCATCAATTTTCTTGATTCCAGGATAGTTTTCAACTGTGCTGGTTAGCGCAACTTGGCCGCCTGGGACCATTCTTTCAACAACCAAAACGCTTTTCCCTGCGCGCCTTGAATAAATTGCCGCAGTTAAAGCCGCTGGGCCACCGCCAATAATTAAAACATCATACAACATAGTTAACCCTCCTGTTTTTTTAGTCTCAAATCTTCGCCTTCAAGTTTAATTGCAAGGCCATCGCGTTTGTTAAAAATTCTTGAAAAAATTCTTTCTCCATATCTGTCCAAAATTTCCTCTGGCCCAAGGTTTGAGTTTATTAGCGTTGACCTTCCTCTTGCCGCCCTTTCATTTAAAGTTAAGTATAAATAGTTGAGCGTTACATTGTTTAAAATGGGCTCAGTTCCAAGGTCGTCAACAACTAACAGGTCGCAATTTAAAACATCTTCCAAGGCAGATTCATCTTTGATATATGAGAGAAATTGTTGGTTCAATGAAAAAGCAGTTGTGTACAGTACAAAAAATTCCCTTTCCAAAAGCTTTTTAATCACACATCTTGAAAGAAAAGTCTTCCCAGTTCCCGTCTGGCCAGAGATGAAAATTGACTTTTGTTTCACATCTGGAAATTTTTCGGACCACTGTTGCAACTTGTCGAGCGCAAGCGAAAAAGTTTTTGTTGTTCTTTTTGCCTCTTTAAAATCCTCAAGTTTTTGCCCTAGATTGCATTTTTTAAGGAGCAGAAGCGATTTAATTTTTTTTGCGCACTTGCAAGCGTCCTTCCCCGTGTCCAAACACTTTTTACAGGTGAAGTTTGGAACCAAATCTTTCTCGCTGAGGCCAATTTCCTTTAGAATTTTTTCTCTTTCTTTTTTTATTTCCTTCAGTTTATCATTTAATGAAGAAACATCTTTGTTGTCCGCAATTAAATTTGCAATTTCAAAGCAAAGTTCGCCCTGCCTTTCTTCAAGCTGCCTAAACCTTTCGTCCTTTCTTGCAATTGCCAAATTTTGCTCGGCCACCTTAACAGCCTTTTCGTGGCGAGCTTTTAAAATTTCTTTAACTTCACTGTCCAATTTTTTCATGTTCTCGCCCCTTAAATTTCAACTTCTTCAAGGCTGTCAAAAAGCGCATTCAAATCTTGCTTGGAGTAATTTCTTGTTTTGATCTTTCCGTCAACTTTTCTCTCCTCGCTTTGCGGATTTGCAAAGTTCTTTGCCTGGTCAACAGTTCCAACGTTTTTCTCGTGCCAGTTAGCCAAAATCCCGCTCAAATACTTCATTGGTTGAGCTTTATCTGCGGATAGTGACGCGCCAAACAAAATTACATCTTTTGGCATTTTCCAATTGTATTTCCAGTTCTTATAAAACTCGCGGTCATAGGAATTAACCGCCCTGCTAAGGCCAAGAGCCAAGAGAACTTCTTTAATTTCTTGGTCTTCTTCGATAACTTTTGAAAAATAGTCGTCCAAATTTTCCTCTGTTAAAAGCCCCAATTTATAAAACTTTTTAACATAGTCGTTCATCCCTTCAAATTTTCTAATTGAGCAGCTGAAACAATATTGTGCAATTTTTAAAATTGCGCCCTCGCTAAAGCCCATTGCAATCCACTTTGAAATGTAAGTTTCAACAATTTTATCAACGCTTTCATAATATAAACCAAGTTCTTTGCAAACTTTCTTTGCAAATTTGATAAGGTTTTGACGATTGCTTTCAAATTGTTCAATTTCCTGCGGCGACGAAATTTTCATTTCATAATAGCTTGTTAAAATTTCATCCAACTTTGAAAAAGAAAGTTTTGAACCTGGCTTTTTGTTTTGTTTTATTGCTTCAATTATAAAATTATTTTCAAAGCCAAACTCGCGCGTCCATTTTAAATAAAGCTCTCTCTCCTCAATTGAAACCGCCCTTTTTGTTCCAAGAGCTTTTAAAACAAGCTTTAATTCTTCGCTGTTTTGTTCATAGGTTATAAGCCTTTCTTCAACGTCTGAAACCGTTCTAACGCCGTCATATGCCCAATTCTTAGCAACTGCAATTATATATGGATAACCAACATTTCCGCCCTTTGTGTTTACGCAATATTTCATAATCATTAGCATTGCTTCTGGCTCTATATGGAAGGTTTCGATTGTGTCAAAATATTCGCTATATTCATTTGGGCTTATCATTCGCCCCTCAATTATTTCTTGGGCCTTGTCTGAGAAATTTCCATATTTAGAAACATTATATTTTTTCGTGTTGTTAACAACGTTTTTAAGCGGCATATATCTAATTTCAACAGGAATTGAGTTTATAACTTGAACAAGGCCTTCGGCCTCCCAAAACCTGTAAATTTCTAAAATTTCATCTTCGGGAATTTTTAAAACTTTTGAAAAACTTTCAATTGTGTTGTCATAGGAGGAACTCGAACATTTGTAAAGGCCATAGAGATAAACTTTAACTGCGTTTTCCGGCGCATAGGGCAAAAAATCGTTGATAAAGATGTTATCAACTTCGGTTTTATTGTTTATTATGCTTTGAGCCGAAAATTTGCAAAAGCCCATTTTATCCTCCGTTTGGCTTTAATTTTATCACATAAAAAAAAGTTGTGCAATTGTTTTTAAACAAAAAAACGGCGCTAGCCGTTAATTTTTAAATTGTCATATTCTTGCCTTGAAACAATTGCCTTTTCTCTTTCAATTTTTAAAAAGATTGAACTCAAAAACGGAACTGAAAAAAGCATGTTTCGCTCTCTTACAACAATTATGTCCGCCGCCCCAAATTGCTCTATGTCCTCAATCTTTCCAATTTCCTCGCCTTTTTCGTCAACAACTTTAAGGCCGATTAAATCTTTAAAATAGAACTCTCCTTCCTCAAGCGGCAAAAGACTTTCTTCATCTGCAAAGACGCTTTCACCCCGAAGAAGTTCGGCCTCGTTTCTGTTTTCAACGCCAAAGAGCTTTAAATAGAGCGCATCTCTAAAAGAAAGAGATTGAACTTCAAACTCCTTCCCGGAAATATAAACGCTTTTTAGAGATGAAAGGCGAGAAAAGTCGGAATCTAAAACAACCTTAAGCTCGCCTTTAATTCCCTGGGGTTTAACAATTTTTCCAATTTCAATCATGCGTTCTCTTCAATTTTAACAATAAACTTTTTATGTTGCTTGTTTGAAAGTGATTTAACAATTGTTCTAATGCTTGTTGCAATTTTTCCATTTCGGCCAATGACCTTTCCCATGTCCGACGGAGCAACAGAAATTTTGATGATTTCTGCCCCTCTGTCAGATTCTTCTTTAACTGAAACTTGGTCTGGATAATCGCAAAGAGCTTTGACAATATACTCAACTATGTCTTTCATGTTTACTCCTTATTTCTTTTCAATTATTCCAGATTTAACAAGCAATGCCCTAGCTGTGTCTGTTGGTTGAGCGCCGTTAGCAAGCCATTTCTTTGCCTTCTCTGCGTCAATTTTAATTTCAGCTGGGTCAACAAGCGGATTGTAAGTTCCAATCAAATCGATGAATCTTCCGTCTCTTGGGCTGCGTGAATCTGCAACGATCACACGATAGAATGGGCTCTTTTTATCCCCAAGTCTTGTAAGCCTAATTTTAACTGCCATTTTTCTCTTCCTCCTGTTAAATTTTTATATTAAATTCTTTCGAATGTAATATCTTAAATTCCAAATCCTTTTTTGTTTTTAAGCATTTTCATCATTTCCTTGCTCTTTTCAAGCTGCTTTAGAAGCTGGTTGACATCTTGAATTCCCGTTCCGCTTCCCTCTGCAATTCGTTTCCTTTGGCTTGCCTTAATAACCTCCGGATTTTTTCTCTCATAGGGCGTCATGGATTGGATTATTGCCTTTTGCCTTAAAAGTTGTTTTTCATCAATCTCAACCGCCTTAATCTTGGAACCAAGGCCGGGAATCATTCCCAAAAGGTCCTTTATGTTCCCCATTTTCTTAAGGTTTTCCATTTGAGTTAAATAGTCCTCAAAGTCAAACTTATTCTGCCTAAACTTTTTTTCAAGCTCCTTGGCTTGGTCTTCTGAAATTGCTTGCTCCGCGCGCTCGATGAGCGTTAGAACATCGCCCATTCCAAGAATTCTGCTTGCAATTCTGTCTGGATGGAAAGGCTCCAAATCTCCAAGTTTTTCTCCAACACCAGAAAATTTAATTGGCTTTCCAGTTATTGCTCTAATTGAAAGCGCAGCGCCGCCCCTCGTGTCTCCATCCAATTTTGTTAGAATAACGCCGGTTATGTCCAGCTTATTGTTGAACTCTTCGGCTGTTGTAACCGCGTCTTGACCAATCATTGCATCAACTGTTAAAAGAATTTCAGTTGGGTTTGTTTCTTTTTTGATGTCCTCAAGCTCTTTCATTAGCTTTTCGTCAATGTGAAGGCGCCCAGCTGTGTCCAAAATAACAGTGTCATAGCCCTGTTTTTTAGCATATTCAACTGCTTCCTTTGCAATTTTAACTGGGTTTGAAGTTCCTCTTTCGAAAACTTCTGCCCCAGCCTGCTTGCCAACAATTTTAAGCTGTTCAATTGCAGCCGGACGATATATATCACAAGCGGCTAAAAGCGGCCTCTTACCGCTTTTTTTCAGGTAGACAGCAAGCTTTCCACACATTGTTGTCTTTCCCGCGCCTTGAAGACCACACATCATTATAACAGTTGGAAGTTTTGGGCTTACTTCAAGCTTTGAGTTTGTGCTTCCCATTAGCTTAACAAGCTCGTCCCTAACAATTTTAATAACGGTTTGAGCTGGCGTTAAGCTTTTTAAAACTTCGTCCCCGCTCGCCTTTTCAGAAACATCTGAAATGAATTTCTTAACAACAAGATAGTTGACGTCCGCCTCTAACAGCGCCATTTTAACATCTCTCATCGCCTCTTTGATTTCAAGCGAAGTTAACTTTCCGCGGTTAATGATTTTACTAAACGCGTGGTTAAGTTTTTCAGTTAAACTTTCAAATATTGCCATCTATCCTTTCCTTCAATTTTTCAATTTGTTTTAGCGCGCCAACTTTTTCTTCAAAGTCCAACAACTTGTTTTGGGCTTTTCTTGCGGCGTCATAGACTGCTTGGCGCGAAATATTGTTGTTTTCTGCAATTTCACTCAAAGTTAAGTCCTGCTCATAATAGTCGAACATAACTTTTTGCTGAACAGGGCTTAAAAGCTTTCCATAAAGCTCTAAAAGATTTCCAAAATAAACTGTTTTTTCAATTTCAACCACTTTGTAAAGCCCTTTTGCTTTACAATGATAGCACAAAAAAACAGTTTTTGCAACTGTTTTTTCACTATAATTTTAAAATTTTAATAAGACCTTGCAAACAAAACTGTTCTCGTTGCCTTTTTGCCGCAAACAGCGCAGTTCTTTCCGCTTATATTCTCCTCTTCAATCATTCTTGATGTTGCAGTTGTTTTTTCCTTAACTTTAAGGCAACAGTTTTCGTCCTCGCAAATGTCAACGCGAGCAAATTTCTTATCGTCAACAACCTTTAAAATTTCTTCAACGCTGTTTGCTCTTTCAATCCTTTCATCTCTAAATTTCTTGGCCTTCTCAAACATGTTTGTGTGAATTTCATCAAGCAAATTTGTTGCAAATTCAGCGGCACCTTCAAGCCTTACTTGTTGCTTTGTAAGTTCATCTCTTCTAAAGACAGTAACTTGACCCATGGCCAAATCTCTTGGCCCAACTTCAATTCTAATTGGAACGCCCTTCATCTCCCATTGGTTGAACTTCCAGCCAGGAGAATTTTCGGTTCTGTCTGTGTAAACCCTAACTCCGCCTTCCGAAAACTTTTCTTCAAGTTCTTTAGTTGCAAGCAAAACTTGTTCGTTCTCCCCGCCAATTGGAACAATTACAACTTGAATTGGCGCAACTCGCGGAGGCAAGACAAGGCCACGATTATCTCCGTGAACCATGATAAGCGCACCAATTAGGCGCGTTGAAACGCCCCAAGAGCTTGAATAGCCATATTCAAGAACGCCTTCTTTATTTAAGAATTTAATATTAAAGGCTTTTGCAAAATTTTGCCCCAAGTTGTGTGATGTTCCAGACTGAAGGCTTTTTCCGTCATGCATCATTGCCTCAATTGTGTAAGTTTCTAGCGCCCCAGGAAATTTCTCGCTCTCTGTCTTTTTCCCTGTGAAAAAAGGAATTGCCAAACACTCCTCCCCAAGTCTTCTGTAAACGTCAAGCATCCTTAAAGCGTCTTCCTTTGCCCCTTCCGCTGTTGAATAAACCGTGTGGCCCTCCTGCCACAAAAATTCGCTTGTTCTAAGGAAAGGCCTTGTCGTTTTCTCCCATCTTACGATGTTGCACCACTGATTCATTTTAACCGGAAGGTCTCTGTAACTATTTATCCATTTGGAATACATTTCACAAATAATTGTTTCGCTTGTTGGGCGAACAACAAGTTTTTCGTCAAGTTCCTTCCCGCCGGCATATGTAACAACTGCAACCTCTGGCGCAAATCCCTCAACATGTTCTGCCTCGCGCTTTAAAAAGCTTTCTGGAATGAACATTGGAAAGTATGCGTTTTTAACGCCTTCCTTCTTAAATTCCTTATTTAAATAATTTTGAATGTTCTCCCAAATTTCATAGCCATATGGACGAATTACCATTGTTCCCTTAACTGGGCCATAGTCAACAAGCTCTGTTTTCGTAACAACATCTGTATACCACTGAGGAAAATCCGCTTCCATATCTGCAATGTTCTCAACAAAATTTTTAGCCATATTAACTCCTTAATTCTATATATTGTGTGTCCTTTGTTTGCATAGCACCAAATATAAAGTATTATGCTATTCAAATTTCTCTTCAATGAAGGTGTCCAAGTCCTTTTTGATTATGCTAATTTTTCCCTTTGCCTGCTCTAATGATGAAAGACAAAATTTAATTAATTGGCTTCCTCGCTCATAAAGTTCTTGGGCCTTTGAAAACGGAATATTGTTATCCTCCATTTTCGAAACGATTTCTCCAAGCTCTTTTTCAGCTGCCTCAAATGTCAACTCTTCCATTACTTCTCCTCCAAAGAAATTGTTTGTGCAACAATTTTACCATCTTTTAAATATATTTCCAAGTCATCTTTAACAGAAATAGCTTTAATTGAAGATATGTTTCTTCCTCTGCTTTCAATTTTTGCAAACCCTCTCTCCAAAACTTTTTTGGGGTTTAGGTTTTCCAGCGCTTGAATTTTCATTGAAAGGTTATACTCCGTTTCGCTAAGTTTTTCTTTAAGCGCCTGATCCAAACTCCTTTTGAAATCAATCGCCGAAGAAAACTTGTAGTTTAGCTCCTCCAAAATTTGCGAAGAAAGTTGCGTAAAAATTGAAATTAAATTTGAAACTTTCTCCCTTTTCTCACTGACAATAAGCTCCGCCGCGGCGGAGGGTGTTGGCGCCCTTAAATCTGAAACAAAGTCTATAATTGTAAAATCCGTTTCATGGCCGACTGCGGAAACAACAGGTTTCTTACAGGCAAAGACGGCGCGAGCAAGCTTTTCACTGTTGAACGGCATCAAATCTTCAAATGAGCCGCCGCCCCTTGCAACAACAATTACATCAACGTCTGATTTCGTGTCAAAAAACTTAACGCCATCAATTAAATCTGCCTCTGCGCCCTCCCCTTGAACTCTGGCAGGATAAATAACAATGTTAATTCCTGCGTTTCGCCTTGTTGAAACGTTTATTATGTCCCTTATAACAGCGCCCTTTTCAGAAGTTACAACGCCAATTTTTTTGACATCTTTTGGAATTTCTTTTTTTGCAAGAGGATTAAAAAGCCCCTCCTGCTCAAGCTTGGATTTTGTTTCCAAAAATCTTCGAAAAAGTTCTCCAACGCCATATGGCTCAACGCGCGAAACATTAAAATTTAACTTTCCGCCCTTTGTATAATATCTTGGAGTTCCCGTTGCAACAATCAAATCTCCATTTTTAAAACCGTTTTCCTCCGCACCAAAATAGACGCACTGCAAAAGCGCGTCCTCATCTTTAAGCGAAAAATATGCGTTTCCTCTAAGAAAGGAAAGCCCAGAAATTTCGCCATAGACGGAAATATTATGCAGAAGTTCTTCCGCATCAAAAATTCCTTTGATATATCCGCTTAGTTGCGAGACTGAAATTGCCTTTTGTTCCAAACTATTCCTCAATTGGATTTTCTTTAATGATTGCCCCCAAAATTCCGTTTATGAACTTCGCACTATTTTCTGTTGAATATTTTTTTGCAAGTTCAACAACTTCGTTTACAACAACTGGCGCAGGAGTCTTGTAATGATAGATTTCCGTTATTGCAAGACACAAAAGCGCCTTATCCATTTTGTAAACCCTTTCGGGCTCATATCCAAAGAGGTTGTTATTGATCATTGTTTCAATGTGTTCCTTGTTTGCATCATAGAGGCAAACAATTTGTTTAACATAAATTTCATCTTCAAAGTCAAGCGCATTGTCGCCCAAAATTTCCCTTTCTTTAGAAAAGAAATCAAAGGAAACATCTGCGTCTCGTTCCTTGTTAAACAGGCCTTCATAAATTAACATAAAGGCAAGCTCTCTTGCAATTTTTCTCATCTGTTTCCCCCTCTGCTATGCGCTAACAGGCGCTTCTTCTGGTTCAAAATCAACACCCATAACGTGGACGTTGACCTTTGTTGTTCTCATGTCAACCATTGCTGAAATTCCGTTTTTTATGTTTTCTTGAATTTTATATGCAATGTCTGGAACGCTGTAGCCATAATAAAGCCTTACATAAACGTCAACAGCAAGCGAACCATTTGGATTAAACCTAATTCTAACACCGGGGTTTTTTGTCTTTGCAAAAACGCTTGCAATTTTTGCTTTAAGCGAGGTTGCAAGGCCGCTTACGCCGCAAATTTCCCTTGTTGCAAGGTCTATAATAGAAAGAAGAATGCTTCTATCACAGGTTATTTTACCCTTGTAGCGAGTTATGTTGTTTTTATTATCCGTCATTTGCCGCCCTTTTAAAAAATTTTACGCTTATATGATAACTCATTTTAAGCAAAAAATCAAATAAATTATTAACATATTTATATTCTCCAATTCAAGAGATTATTAAAAAAAGCTCCAATTGCTTGGAGCCCTTAAAAACGCATATTATTTAATTTGAAGGAATAATCCTAACGTCGTCTGCCGTGTTGTTTGTCTGCTCTTTGATGATTTGAAGAATTTGAGCCCTTTGAGTTGCCGTCAAATCTTCAACTGAAGCTTTGATTACAATGTTTAATTTATCGCTTGTTGATGTTAAAACAACGTCTTCAAAGCCAAGGCCCTTGATAAGCCCTTCAACAACAAGTTCTGTTTCAAGCGCTTCAATAAGTTCCTGGCGCTTTGTTTCAGCAATTTCCTTTGCCTCTTGGCTGCTTGTTGAATCTGCAATTATTCCCTCATAATAGAGAATTGAACTTTCTCTCGAGCTTTCTCTCTCTGCCCTGTAACTATCATAAAAATCCATAGTTGCAGTTGTTGAGGTTGGTTGCGTAACATTATTATTCAAAGCGATATTAAGATATCCCGTAACAACCAATAGCGCAACCATAATTGTTAAGATTATAATCTTTTTCTTTTTGCTAAACATAATTAAATCTCCTTTTAAATTATTTCCCAACCAAAACTTCAATGTTTGCTTGTGGGACATCTAGCAGTGCTTGAATCGCTTTAATGATTTCAAGTTTAACTCTTGTGTCTTGCGCTCCGCCAGCAACAACAACAATTCCAGAAACTGTTGGCATAATTTCCTTAACAACAACTATGTCGCCAGAGATTATGACAGGTTCTTTTGTTATCGTTGTTGAGGTTGTTGTTGAGCCGCTTCCTTGGTTCTCGTTAATTTTTTCTTCTTCACTTGTTGCATAGATGTATTCCGGCCCGCTTGAGAGAGTTACCATAACCGAAACATTTCCAACGCCACTGATTTGCTTAATAACATTTTCAAGTTTAGACTCCAGCATTGCCGCATATTCGGTTGTTGATGTTGCCTCGAAGGAAGTTTCTGAAGATGAAGTGTTAAATGTGGAAAAGTAAATTAAAAGAACAATTGCGCCCAAGATTACTGCTATTATAATTTCAATGTGCTTAATGCTCTTTAGCTTTTGGAAAAGTTTTAAATTCCCAAGGCCTTTCTTTTCCTTTTTTTCGTCCAATTTTTCCTCCACACAAACCTCCTTGCCAAGCGCTTTAAACTAGTTGAAAATTATGCTAGATTTTTGAACTGAAACATATTTTAAAACGCTTTCTGCAACAAGTTCATTAATATCTATATGCTCCAAATTCCCTTTAATTACAACCTGACTTAAATCGACAAAAACAGCGTCTATCGTCATTTTTTCAGTAAAGACATTTGCGCTTATAATTATGCTTACGCCCGAAACTCCCTGCTCCTCAAGGTCGGCTAAAACCATGTCTTCCAAAACATCAAGCCTGTCGCGATTAACCTGGTAGATAAAATCCTCTTGAATTACAATTGCGTCCTCTTCAAAGATATCATCAATTGAAAATTCTTTTCCCAAAATTGACGGAAGCGGAGAGATTATTACAAGGACAACGAAGAATGCAAAAATTCCCTTGATGTATTTTTTTGTTTGGCCGTTTGGCAAAACAAGGTCAACTAAAACACCAAGAACGCAAATTCCTGCAACCGCTAAAATCCAACCAGAAATTCCTTCCATCTTCCTCCCTCTTAAATATAGTTTGCCGTGCACATGATCAGCCCTGTTGTTATTAAGTACATGAACGCAACGCCAATTATCATTGTTACAAGAAGCGTCAGCGACTTTCCTATTGAATAGATAAAATCCGAAACCCTAGAATCGGTAAGCGGCTCTAAAATTGCCGCGGCAAGTTTTAATATCAGCGAGAAAACAACAATTTGAACGATTGGCGAAATTACAGAGGCAAACATCAAAACAAGCGCGCTTGCACCAACCGCATTTTTAATTAGCATGCTTGACGCCATAATTACATCAAACCCCTCTGAAAGATAGCCGCCAAGAAGCGGAATATAGGAGCGAATTGCATATTTTGCCGTTCGAATTGAAACGCCGTCATAAGAGCTTGCCGTTATCCCTTGAATTGCCAAAAAAGCCATAAAAATTGTAAAAACCGTCCCAACAATCCACTTGTATGCAGAGCCGAAAAACTTTGTAAATTTTTCAAGTTTAACTGTTGAAGTTAAATTTGAAACAATTGTAAAAACCAAAATAAAAATGAAAATTGGCATGAGAACGGACGTGAAAACTTGCATGATAAAACTTGAAAGAAATGCAACCGCAGGCTGATAGACCGCAACTGAAGCAGAGCCGCCAATTGCCGTCATAAGCGTTAGAAGAATTGGAAAGACAACTTCCATTTGGCCCTTAATTGACTGGATTGAACTGGACGTTACTTTGATTAAATTTACAACGCCCATCATAACAAGAACAATTATCACACCATAGCAGACGAAATGGATTATGTCTCCAACAGATTTGGAATTATTCTCGCTTTTAATGTTTGAAACAAAGCCGCAAATTATTGCAATTACAATTATTGAAGCTAGAAGCGGAATAAATTTTAAAATGTCGTCGAAGACCAAGTTTACTATTGCCGAAAAAACCGAACTTTGGCCGCTTGCAAATGTTCCGTTAATTATGCTTTCAACCTTTCCTGAAAAGGAGTTGTCTCCAAAGATTTCTGTTTCATAATTTCCAAGACTTGAAAGAATTTTTTCCATCTCTGAAAAGTTTAATTTTTCTAGTTGAGAGGCAACGTTTTCTTCAAGCTTGCTTTCAAGTTCGCTTGCCATGCCGTCATCTGCATGGACTGTTAGCGATGGCAGCATGAATTGGCAGAGAAAAATTGCTAATATGCAAATGCAAATTAGAACGTTTCTTGTCAATTTAAATTTTTTTGATTTCATGTTGAGCATCATGGCAACAGCCCCGAAATTATGTCGATTATGTTAGTTACAATTGGAAGCGCTAAAACCAAAATTATGATTTTTCCCGCCAAAAGAATTTTGTCTGCAATCGAAGATGCACCGCTGTCTGCGCATAGATTTGCGGAAAATTCTGTTATATAGCCAACTCCAATTATCTTTAAAATTGTTGTAAAAAGCCCAGACGTCAGCCCGCTTTTTTCAACTATTGAATTGAACGCAGAAAAAATTGATGTTAGCGACTGAACCATCATAAGAAGCATGATAATCCCGCCGGAAATTGTTATAATAACAGAAACTTCCGGCTTAATTTGCCGGACAATTAGCGCTGTTATCGCCGTTATAATTCCAACTCCAATAATCTTAAAAATGTCCAAGCGTTCTTCTCCAATCAAAGGTTAAACATTGTTCTAACCGTGTCAAAAAGCGTTGCAATTAAATTGAGAACCATCAAAAGAACAACAATGAGCCCAGCAAGCGTTGTTAGTGTTGCAATCTCTTCCTTGTTTGCGTGTTTTAAAACCTGGTTGACAACAGCTGTTAAAATTCCAACCGCAGCAATTTTAAAAATTATTTCAACGCCCATTCCTCCCTCCTTAAATCAAGATGATAACAACCAAAAGGCCAAGTAAAATCATTAGTTTTAGTGAAAGCGAACCAAACTTTTTGTTCTCCTCTTCTGCAAGCATTTTGAAATCTGAAAACTTTGTTTTAAAGTTTTGAATTTCTGAAACTTGGCTAGTTGCATCAAGCCTTCCAAGGCTTTTAAAAAAAACTGTTATAGCCTCTTTTTCCTCCTCTTTTATCAGCGTTGATTTTTTAAAAAAAGCCTCGGAAGAAATTGTTTGGCCGTTGTTATTTAGATAGTTTAAATATGCGTTTAAAACCTCAACAAAGTCCTTTGAAAAATAGGATAGATTTGAGGAAATGATCGAGCTTAAATTCTCCTTTGAAAAACTAATTTCAACGCAAAGTTTTTCGCACAGCAAAATTAAATCCTCAAAAAAACGCTTGCGTTTTCGATAGTATTTTGAAAGCCCAAAACCGATGTAGCCCATTCCAATTACAACAATTGCAACTAAGATAAATTTCACCTCTCCCTCCCTAAACTGAAATCAGCCCAAAGTTTTCATCATAGATTGCCTCAATTGTTCCCGGCCCCTCTCTTGAAGAGAGAACAACATAACGCTCGAAAACTTTCTTGTCTAAAATCTCTTTAAAATTCTTTTTTTGCTTTATGTCAAAAAGGTCAGCGCCATGGACTGTTGCAACAACGCCAACGCCAGAATTTGAGGCGAACGCAAGTTCATCGGCGCCG
>CALWHN010000009.1 GCA_944380415.1 uncultured Clostridia bacterium
AAGGCCAGTTTTAGTTTCACAAGTGAACAAAGCTTCCTTCCGCGAGGAAATTGAAGATTCCATGGCAACGAAAGATTCTCCAGTTTTGGCGTGGGCGACTGTTGACGGGCGAGACATTGAAGAGAACATAGATCAAGAGAATAAGACAATTGAAGTTAACGTTCCAGTTAGAATTTGTTATGATTTGTTCTCCTGCCAAGAGAGAACGGTTGTTTCAGATGCCTTTTCAACGGAAAACGAACTTAATTTGACAACAGAAGCTTTCTTGTCAACAGAAGTTGTTGGAATGGAAACCTTTGACAGCAGAATAGATTCCAGCATCACAGCAAGCGAAGATATTCCAAGAATAGACAAAATCTTGGCTGTTGACGGGGCATATTCGACTCGAACAAGCCTGACATTTAACGATGGAGAGCTCTCTTCAGAAGGAACAGTCCACCTGAACATAATCTACCTAAACGACGAAGAGGACAGCATCAACGCGGTTTCAGTTGAAGTCCCATATTCTTACAATGAAAAACTTTCCATTCAAGGGTCAAATGTAGTTGCAACAGACCAAATTATTGAAATTGATGCAAGTGTTAAGCGCGGAAGAGACATCTATGTTGACGGAAAAATTAGAACCCAGGTTTTAGTGACAAATGAAGTTCAAACTGCAGCAATAAGTGGAGCAGAACTTGGAGAAAAACTTGAGGAAAGAGACGGAGCGCTTGAAATTTACTTTGCGCAAGAAGGAAAGAGTTTCTGGGACGTTGCAAAGGATTTGAAAGTTTCCGAAGACGCTTTAAGGCAACAAAACCCGGAGATTGTAGAACCGTTTGAAAAAGACGAAAAAATTGTTTATTTTGAGCAATTTGAAATAAACGTTGACTAATTTTGCCCCTTTTCAAAAAACCCAGCAGAAGCTGGGTTTTTCTATGCAAACTCTTTAGAGTTTAATTTTAAAAAGGCTTCCGCGGTTGCAAGGGCGTCTGCATAGGCGCGGTGGGCTCCGTCAAGCGTTATTTCAAGCCTTTTGACAACATCTGTCAGCTTATATCTTGAAAGGCGAAGCTTGCTTTTGGCAAGAGGCATAAGGTCTATGAACTCATTGTCAAAGAGAAGGCCCTGTTTTCTTGCCGCTTGCAAGATGAATTTTTGGTCGAAGGAAACGTTGTAGCCAACCAGCGCCGCGCCGCGCGTGTAGCGATAAAAATCGCGAAGGACAGGTTCAACGCTTGGGCTTGATGCAACCATTTCATCTGTAATGTTGTTGATCAGCGTTGCAGAAGGAGGAATTGGTCGCGAAGGCTTTATAAGCGAAGCAAACTTGGAAACAATTTTCCCATTTTCAACTTTAACAGCGCCAATTTCCAAAAGCTCGTCCTCTTCATAATTTAACCCTGTTGTCTCAACGTCGAAGACAACAAAGGTTTTTTGCTCAATTTCCTTTGGATATGTTGCTGCAACCTTAAACAGGTTGTCCTGGGAGAGAATTGAATATGGCTCTATGCTAACTGCTTCATAATCCTTTGAAACTGTTTGTTTAAATTCAACCTTCTCTGGGAGAGCGCAAAGCGAAAGGGCGTGAACATAAAGCGTTTGCCTTCCAGCAAAGGTTTCAACATCTCCCAAAATTAAAATTGAATCGCCCTCTTTAACAAGGTCCATCTTTGCTTCGGTTGAACTTTTTGCAAAGTGGCGAGCCTCAATTCTTCCCGTTGTGTCGTTCAAAACAAAGCTGTAATAGAACTTTGTTTGGCCCTTTGTCTTTCCTTTTTTAACTTCATAGGCTTTCTTTTGAAGGTTTTCAACCTTTCCCGCCAAAATTAAGGATTTTTTGTCCGTTTTGACATTTTTAATAAACTCTGGCTTTGGGGCAATCTCTCCGCCAAAAAGAGGCCTCAAAACCTCAACATCAAAGCGCGGTGTTGAAGGCTTTGGCGGCTCTTGTTTTTTTTCAAGGTCAACCTCTTTTGCAACCCTTCCCTTTTCAATTTCAATTAGAAACTCGCTGCAAAAATTTTTTTCCAAATATTCGCGTGCCGCCGCCTTAAGCTTGTCTTCGCTTATGTAATTTAAAAACTCTTCATCAAGGTTAAAACTTACTACAATCTCTTTGAAATCTCTTGAGGTTTTAAAGCTTTCCTTGTCTAAAAAGCCAGAAATTATTGGGTAGTTAGAGGAAAAGAAATTGCCAAGAGCCTTGAAAATGAATTCATCGTCCAAATAGCTCTTTTTAAACTTAACGTTTAATTCGGCCTTTAAATTGAAAATTTCCTTTAGATAATTTGTAATTTCTTCTTTATCCTGATCGGAAAGTGAAACATCTTGTGGGTAGAGAAGCGTTAGAAAGCAAGCCTTCTGGCCGCGCTTGTAAACGATGCTTAAAGGCTTTAAAAAACTAAATCTATCTCCAAATTTTTGGAATAACTTTCCAATCAACCATTCCACACATCAATTTTACAACATTTTTTAAACATTTACAATACATTGGCAAAAAATGTGAAGAAATCATATAAGTTAAAAAAAAGGAGAAAACATATGTTGTTTAGGGTTTTTAACGCGCAAGAAAGGTTTCCAATTTCCTCTCTCAGGCAAAGACCAAACGCAATTGCAAGCATCAGAGGTTCGGAAGAATTCCCAAACCTTAAAGGCGAGGTTTTGTTTTACAAAACGGAGAGAGGAACTCTTGTTTTAGCGGAAATTGAGGGGCTTCCGGTTGAGGAAGGGTGCGCGCCAAGATTCTTTGGCCTCCATCTCCACGAAAAGGGAGAGTGTGAGCCTTCGTTTGACAGCGCTGGCGGCCACTATAACCCAAAAAATTGTCCCCACCCAGCCCATGCGGGCGACCTTCCGCCGATTTTGGCAAACAAAAACGGCAGGGCATTTTTGTGTTTTTTGACGGACAGCTTTAGCGTTGGCGAGGTTGTTGGAAAGGCTGTTATAGTCCACAAGCTTCGAGATGATTTTACCTCTCAGCCCTCGGGAGACAGCGGAGAGAGAATTGGTTGCGGGGTAATTGTTGGAGCCTAGGAAGGTTTTTCTGAAAGTTTAGAAAGCTGCATTAAAATTTCTTTAAGCAGCTTTTCTTGTTTTAAAAGCGCCGCTTTAAGTTCCTCTTCAAGCCGGCCGATTTTACAAATTATTTGATTTTTATTTCGCTCAGACTTTTTTGTTGTTACAAGATCTTTTTCCATTTTTTCTCCTTAAAGAATTTCATCATCCAACTTTTGGCCTCTTGTCGGAACAAAATAGCAGACAAACGAAAGAATTAAAAGAATTGAGGAAAAGACCAGATAGTAGATGTTCATTCTAACAATAAAACTTGAAAAGAGAAGAATTAAAGATGCGAGCAAATAGCCCTTTGCCCTCTGCTTTGAAATTGCGCCCTTCAAAACTTCTTTAAACTTTGGTTTAGAAGAAAGTTCAACCTCCTTTAAATTTTCTGGGTAGAAGCCGGCAGGTTTAATCAGTTTTAAAAAACATTCCTTGCTCCCAAGAAGAACAATTTTTAAATCTGGAAACTTTTTGGCAACGTCAAGCGCCTCCTTGGAAATTATATATCCGCAAACGACAAGCTTTTTTGGTTTGCTCTTTTCTGTTTTTCTAATAATTTCAACAACCGTCTGCGCGGAGATTGGAGAAAAGCTGTAGCAGGGAAAGAGAACTGTTTTTGCAGCTGCGTTGTCCTTGTTGAAAACTTCTATGTAAATTCCAACTTTCTTTGCTTGGTGGTTTATTTTGGCCAGCTTTAAAAAATAGCTTTGAGCAAGTTTGGGGTTGAAGATAAAATTTGAAGAGATTTTCTCTGCAAGTTTTTCTTCCTCTGCCTTAAGTTTATTTTTTGCAAGCCTTCTATCTAAAAAGAACCTTATTAATATTTCGAAAGAAAAGGTTAAAATTGCAGTAATTGCAAGGCAAAGTCCAAGGTTTGAAATAAAATATCTAACCCAAATAAAACAGATTAAAAAAATCAAAAAAAGCCGAAAAAGAACATTAAAAAACTTTAAAACCACAGATAAATTATTTCCAAAAAAATCCCACCAAAACAAAAAATACTTATAAAAACACAATTTTTTCCATATATTACTAATATATTTGACAAAAAAATTTATTTTTTATAGAATTATCCCATGGAAAATGAAATTTTAAAGGAATATATTTCTGTTTTAGAAGAAAAAAAATTAAAGAACATTGAAGCCTTTGACCTAAGCGGGAAAAGCGACGTTGCAAAGTTTATTATTATTGCAACGGCAAACAGCGAAAAAGTTGCGCGCCAAGTTGCAAACGAAATTAAAGTTTTTTTTGAAGAAAAAAACAAAACTTCAAACCTTGAGGGGGAGTTTCCTGGGGATTGGATAATTTTGGACTTTGGCGACGTTTTAATTGAAATGTTAACCGAGGAATCAAGAAATCATTACAACCTTGAAAAACTTTGGGGAGATTCAAAAAATCGCCTTGCCCAGCCTTCAAAAAAAAGGAAGAAAAAAGCGTCATAACTAAAAAACTCTGCCCAGCGGGCAGAGTTTTATTTAGCTAATCTTTATTTCAACGTTTTCGCCAGTTTCGGCGTCTTGATACATTATCCAATAGCCAAGTTCGTTTGGTTTTTCTGGGTCAAGCGGAAGCCACTGGCTAATTCCCGAAAGCTCGCGCGGGGGAGCGGTTGTATATTCTCCAGGCATTCCATAGCAAACATATGCAACCTTTCCCTCTTCATATAAAAGCCCAATTACAAAATATTGTCCGTTGTCCTCATAGTCAACTTTAACCCACTTGCTGTTTGGGATAATTTCGTTTAAAAACGTCTCTTCGGGATATCTTTCGAAAAGAAGGGAAAGCTGCCCCTTAATTTCGTCATAGAATCTTGTTTTTTCAATTTCGGTCTTTGGATAGAGCGGAATCTCTTCGCTAGCCTGGGCCTGCCTTGGCGCGCCATAGAACGCGTTTCTGTAGCTGCAGTTTGCGCACTTATCGGAGGATTGCATGTTGGCGCTTATGATTCTTTCAATTTCTTCTTTCTCCTCGTTGCAGAAATCAATTCCGTCTTCGTCCAGGCGCTCTTCAACATCTTCGACCGAAAGGTCTGTTTCATCTAAAAGATCGAAATGTTTTGAAAGCTGGGCTGGGAGGCTTTCATTTTTGTTCGTCGAGCCAAATAGAATTGGAGTTGCCTTTCCCCCAGAAACAAGAACGAGGGCGCAGGAGAATTCTTCGAAGGAGCTGTCCGCTTCAAATTCAAAAGAATAATTCACTCGTCCGGAATTTGCAAGCGCCGCCTTGTAAACTTTTCCAGAGGCAAGAAAACCAAGGGTTAAAATTCCCTTTGGATCTTCTTTAAAATTATAAAGCCTTAAATTTCCGCAAAAGCCCTCTCTCGCGGCTTCAAGGTTTAAAACAGCCTTCTTGCTGTCCCCGTCAAGAGAAGAAAGAATTATTGTTTTTTCTCTCATAAAATCTCCTAAAATATTTTTCCAATTTATTATATATTAAAAATATTTTGCAATTGCGCGCGAAAAAAAGCGAAAAAATCGCTTTTTTGTTGGTTTTTTTGTTATTTTTCAATTAATTTAATTGATCTGAAAGAGAAATAAAATCCAAAACAGAAAGTTGTTCTGCGCGCGCATCGGAAGAAATCGAACATTTATTTAATGCGGACAAAATTTTTTCTTTTGGAATGTTTAGGCCAAGAAGGTTGTTTACAAGCGTTTTTCGCCTTGCTCCAAAAGCCGTTTTAACAAGGCTTGCGAAAAACTTTTCATCTTTGGCCTTCGGTTTAGCAGGATCCTTAACAATTCTAATCAGCGAGGAATCAACGTTTGGCGGAGGAGTGAACATCTTTCGCCCAACAGTTCTAAGGTATTCAACATTTGCCTGGTAATTGATCATAACCGTTGGAATTCCATAGTCCTTTGAGTTTGGCTTTGCCAAAAACCTTTGGGCAACTTCCTTTTGAACCATAACCGTCAACGAACTTGCCCTTGAGGCGAGAAATTTAAAAATTAGAGGGCTGGTTATGTAATATGGAAGGTTTGCAACAACAGCGTAGTCGCCGCCAAAATTTTTTTCAATTTCTTCAATCGGCGCCTTTAATGCATCCTCAAAAACAACTTCAAGGTTTGAAAATTCGCTTTGAAGAGCGCCAAGCGGCGCTTGAAGCTGCCTGTCAATCTCATAAGCAACAACTCGCTTTGCCGCGGCGCAAAGTTTTTTTGTTAGCGTTCCCTCGCCGGGGCCAATTTCCAAAACCTCGGTTTGAGGCGTTATCTTTGCGTCCAAAACAATTGCGGAAAGCAAATTTCCGTCGTAAATAAAATTTTGACCAAATTTTTTCTTAAAAACAAAATTTTCCATTGTCATTGTAACCTTGGGAAAACGCAAAGCGCGTTTTGCGTTGTTTTGGTTTCAACTTCTTTCAAAGAAGAAAATGTTAAGTCTGCAATCTTTTTTGCAATAATGGGAATGTTCTTGGGCTCATTTCGCTTGCCTCGAAAGGGTTCGGGAGAAAGGTATGGACAGTCCGTTTCAAGCGTAACGCGAGAGAGGCCAATTTCCTCCAAAACCTCTGGCATCGTCCTTGAGTTTTTAAAAGTTATTGCGCCGCCAAGCGAAATATAAAAGCCAAGGTCGAAAACGCGCATTGTTGTCTCTAAGCTTCCGTTGAAGCAGTGCATAAGCCCGCCGGAGGAAAGAAGGGCGCGGTTTTGTTCCAAAATATTTAGTGTTTCGTTTGTTGCCTCGCGCATGTGGATCATAACTGGAAGGTTGAGCTTGTTTGCAAGTTCAATTTGCTTTATGAAAACTTCCTTTTGCTTAAGGATAAAATCCTCCTTCGAAATTTCGCCCAAAGAGGGGTCTTTTCGCCTTGCCTGGTCAATTTGCCACTCAAAATCGTGGTAATCCAGCCCAATTTCGCCAATTGCAACAATTTTTTTGTTGGACGCGGCAGAAAAAATTAGCTCCTCAGCTTCTTTTGAAAATTCAAAGGCGGCGTTTGGATGAAGGCCAATTGCGGCATAGACGCAATCGAAGCGATTTGCAAGCGAAATTGCAGATTTAGAGCTTTCCAAATCGCAACCAACACAAACAATTTTTAAAACCCCGGCCTCTTTTGCTCGGGAAATTACGCCCTCAATTTCGTTTTCAAAAACTTCGTTGTTAATGTGTGAGTGAATGTCAATGAACATAGAGATATATTACCACAGAAAATGGCTGTTGACAACTTAAAAAAACTGGTATAAAATATTTCGCGGAGGAAGTTAATATGAAAAAAGTTAAAAAAATCTATGCAAAGGACTTTGTTCAACCGCTTGTTGAAGATCTTGCAAAAAACGGAGAAGAGAAAATATATTTCAACCCATTCATCAGCGCTGTTTTGGCTTGCAAGTTTGTATATCCAAGAATTGTTGAAAACACAAAGAAAGAGGACATCGTTTCCGAGCTTGACAAAATGGCATATTTAGACGAAATTAAGTTTGGAAGAGATGGAAACCAAACATTCTTTGAATACACGGGAAATGGAGAGGCAGAATCCATGGAAGACTTGGTTTCAAAAGAAACCTTCAGCGGTTTTTCAAAAGCTGTTAAAGCTGGGCTTGAAAGCGAACAAAGCTTGTAATTTAGAAAAAATTTTGGTATAATAAAACTGTTAGTTAGCCAGATGGTCGCATGCCTTTGTAGTGAAGTGCATGAGGAAAGTCCGAGCTCCAAAGAACAGGGCGCCGGTTAACTGCCGGCGGAGGCGACTTTAGGGAAAGTGCAACAGAAATAAACCGCCAAGAGTTTTCTTGGTAAGGATGGAAAGGGGAGGTAAGAGCTCACCGCGCGCTTGGTAACAAGCGCGGCACATGTAAACCCCGCCCGGAGTAAGGTTAAAAGAGGCAATGGGTTGTTCGCTCGCTTCTTAACAACACCGCTTGAGCGTTCTGGAAACAGTTCGCCTAGATAGATGACCATCAAATACAGAACTCGGCTTACAGACTAGCTAACAAAAGAAAACAAACCGTGCAAAATCTTGCGCGGTTTTTTTGTAATATTTTGTCAAAACTTCCGCCCAAAAAGTTTGAATGTTGAGTAAAATGTGTTAAAATTAGAAAAATATATACTAGAAAATTGCTTAAAATAAATTTTAGGGGGAAGTATGAGTTTAAAAACAAAGTTAATTTCATCAATCTCAATGTTTGTTTTGGTTTTGGCGCTCTTGGTTGTTGGCGTCTTTGCGCTGCCCCAAGAAACGATTACGCTTGGCGGAACAATCAATTTCCAAGCAAAAAACGTCTACGCCGAAATAACGGGAACAATTTCCGGCCAGGAAAACGGCCCAACAACGCTTCCAAAGCTTGAGTTTTCAAACGGCCAAACGCCGGACACTTCTGGCTGGGCAAAAGGAGATCTCGTCTTCGACCCAAACGCATCCCCAATTCAAATTCAAATTGCAATCAATGTTAAAAACCTAAGCGGTGAAAGGTCGCTCTTCGTAAAAGTTGAGGACCTTGTTGGCGCGGTAACAAATTTAACAAAGTCCGTAATGGTTGGCGCGGAGGACCAGGAAGGCGCATATGTTGAAGTTCTTCCCCTTCAAAGCGTTGACTACGTAATTTCCCTTTCCCCAACCGATGAAGGGGAGTCCGTAACCGGAGAATATAACTATCTAATAACCCTTATCGATGAATCCGAAACGCAGGATATTGAAATCCAGGCAAATCCAAACATGGAAACCCTTGGCTCGGTTTCCGGCGGCGGAACATTTGACCTTGGCGACACGGTAACCTTAAGAGCAACGCGCTCTGGCTCCAACACCTTCCTTGCTTGGGCAACATCAACCGATCCGAACACAATGGAAATCCTTTCAACGTCAGCAACCTATTCCTTTGAGCTGACCATGGACAGCCCAAGAACCTATTACGCTCTCTTCAACCAAACAACCTCAACCAGCCAGACGGTTGGAGATTTGGTCTACACTTTCTACAACGAAGCAAAACTTGCAAGCGTAACGGGCACAACCTCAACCTCTCTTTCCGGCGCCTTGGAAATTCCTTCAGTAGTTCCAGGCGGGGAGAATTCTTATAAGGTTTATTTAATAGGCAATAATGCCTTCCAAAACTGCAGCAGTTTAACCTCAATAACAATCCCAGAGGGGGTGGCCTCAATTGGAAATTATGCTTTCGATGGTTGCAGCAGTTTAGCCTCAATAACAATCCCAGAAGGAGTAAGATCAATTGGCTATTATTCTTTCAGAAAATGCAGCAATTTAACATCGGTAACTCTTCCAAGCACATTGACCTCAATTGGAAATTATGCTTTCAGAAATTGCAGCAGTCTGGAGGCTTTCTATGGGGCCGGAAACAGTTATTATACTAATGACGACAACAGGGCGCTTATTGTAGATGGAGGAGAGACGCTTTTAGCTTATGCTGTTGCAAATCAGGCGATTTCTTATTTAATTCCAGAGGGGGTGACCTCAATTGGCGCTAATGCTTTCAGTAATTGCAGCAGTTTAACCACAATAACAATCCCAGAGGGGGTGACCTCAATTGGCACTGGTGCTTTCCAAAGTTGCAGCGGTTTAACCCCAATAAGGCTTCCAAGCACATTGACCTCAATTGGAAATAATGCTTTCCGGGATTGCAGCGGTTTAACATCAATAACAATCCCAGAAGGAGTGACCTCAATTAATTTTGGCGCTTTTGGTGGTTGCAGCGGTTTAACATCAATAACACTTCCAAGCACGTTGACCTCAATTGGCGGTTCCGCTTTCGATGGTTGCAGCAGTTTAGCCTCAATAACAATCCCAGAAGGGGTGACCTCAATTGGCTCTTCTGCTTTCTCTTTTTGCAGCAGTTTAACGTCAATAACAATCCCAGAAGGCGTGACCTCAATTGAAAATTATACTTTCCAAAGCTGCAGCAACTTAACCTCAATAACTCTTCCAAGCACATTGACCTCAATTGGAAGTTTTGCTTTCTCTGCTTGCAGCAGTTTAACGTCAATAACAATCCCAGAAGGCGTGACCTCAATTGGCAATAATGCTTTCAACGGTTGCAGAGGTTTGGAGGCTTTTTATGGACCAGGAAATAGCTATTACACGATTGATGACAACAGAGCGCTTATTGTCGATGGTGGAGAGCGCCTTTTGGCTTATGCTATTGCAAACACGTCAACGTCTTATACAATCCTGGAAGGAGTGACCTCAATTGGCAATGCTGCTTTCTCTAACTGCAGCAGTTTAACCTCAATAACAATCCCAGAAGGAGTGACCTCAATTGGCAGTTATGCTTTCTATGGTTGCAGCAGTTTAACCGAAATAACTCTCCCAAGCACATTGACCTCAATTGGCAGTTATGCTTTCCAGAGTTGCAGGGGCTTAACGGAAATTACGATTAATGGAAACATTTCGACATTAGAGACAGGCGCATATTCAAACTGCACAAACTTAACGAAATTGACCCTTGGTGCAGGCGTTGAAAGCATTCCAAGCAACTTGTTTACAGACAAAGACAACAACTTGCTAAAATTGACTGAAATTATTGTCGAAGAAGGTTCAAGTTTAAGCGCGGCGCTTCCACCCTATGGGAAATGGGAAAAGGACGGGGGAAGCACTGTTACAAGCCTCTCCGGAGCGGGAACTTACACAAGGACGGACATTCAATAGCTTTAAATTTTATTAATTGATTAAAACCAGGCAAATTAGCCTGGTTTTTTTTGCGCTTAAAAATTTTAAATTTAATTTAAATATTTAATTTATTTATTAATTTTAAATCTTGTTTATATTTAATTTCCTTTCTTTTAATAGTTAATAATAAATTATTAATATATTTATTTTTTTTAATTAATAATTAATTTAGTTTTTAATATTTCAATTAATATATAATATATTTCAATTAATATATAATATATTTCAATTAATGTATAATATATTTTTTATTATTTTTAGATTTATTTTTTATAAAAAAAGGTAACTACATTAAGGTGTTTTTTTATTGGGAAAAAGCCGCCGGAGGGAAATTGCAAAAAAGCCCAGGGAGGGAAGGAAAGAGAAGATTTAAACTTGTTTGGTCTGAGTGAGAAGATTTGAACTTCCGACCTCTTGAACCCCATTCAAGCGCGCTACCAAACTGCGCCACACCCAGTTACTTAAAGAGTTTAACATTTTTATTTCCCCGTGTCAAACATATCTTAAATTTGCCCGAAGAGGCGCGTTTGTTTTTAATTTCAACGGGCATTTTAGGGTTTGAAGAAGAGCCTTTTCCTTGAACGGAATTTTACCTTTGGAAAGAATTTTGTTTTTAAAAACCAAAAGCTTTTATTGCTAGTTGGGCGGAGGAAACTTGTTAAAGAGAAGTTTTTTTGGGCTAAAAAATGTTTTCTCATGAGCGTGGCTTTGACTTTTTAAAGGCTTTCTTTTTAAGGGCTTTCTAATTGTTGGCCGCCCCAAAGATTTGTTTTGGCGAAGGTTTTTATTCGCGGCGGTTAAAGTTTTTTTGAACAATAATTTTAAAGGACGGAAACAAATTTAAATAAAAACGCCGCAGAAACTGCGGCGAAAGCTAGAGAACGAAGTGGAGAATGTCAAGGACTACAACGAGGGTTAGAAGGAAGGCCAGCCCACAGAAGTTTATTATCCCCTGAACCTTTGCCGGAATTGGCTTTTTTCTAATCCACTCAACGCCTGTAAAAACAATTTGGGCGCCGTCCAGCGCGGGGAAGGGAAGAAGGTTGAACATTGCAAGGTTTGCCGCAATCAGCGGAAGAAGAATGAAGAGGTTAACAATTGAGGCCTGCGCGCTTGTTGCAATTACGCTTATTGTTGCAATTGGCCCGCCAACATCTGCCGTTGAAAGTTGGAAGGTGATGAGCAACCAAAGTGATTTTAAAACCGCCCAGGCCATCATAACGGCAAGAACAAAGCTTTGGCCAAGCGCCTCAAAAAACGGCCGCGGATAGAGGCTTAAATCTCCAAGCGAGTAAAGTTTATTTCCATTTGCGTCGAAGGCATAGATTTCTGGGTTTTCAGTGTCTTGAAGCTGCTCTTCTGTTAGGGTTGAAGGGTCAATTCCGTCCTTAAATTTTTGTTTTAACTGGACGGTTAGGGTTATCATTTCATTTTGTTTGGTTTCTTCGTTGTATCTTCTAACGGTAATTTCAAAGTCCTCATTCTTATTCTGGGCGGTCAGAAGCTGGGAGAGAGTTCCGTTTGTTGCAAAGTTAACGTCCTTTCCGTTGACTTGATAGATTACGTCTCCCTTTAAAAGGTTGTCGTTGTAGATTGAGTTTGAAGAGACCTGGTATATATCAAAGCCAAAGGAAACTAGGAGAATGAAGGAAAATATTATTGCAGAAAGAAAGTTAAAAAACGCCCCAGAGAAGAGGACGATTATTCTCTTCCAAGGTTTTTGGTTCGTGAACGCGTCTGGGTTGTTTTTTCCATCTTCTTCTCCGTTTTCCCCCTCAAAAGCGCAATAGCCGCCAAGAGGGAAGATTCGAATTGAAAATTTTTCCCCGCGCTTGTTTGTTTTTGAAAAAATTGCCTTTCCAAAGCCAATTGAAAACTCGTTTATTTTAAATTTTAAAACCCGGCCGGCGATGTAGTGGCCAAGTTCGTGGATCATAATCATCAAAAGAAAAATTAATATTGCAACCAATATGTAAACAATTGTCATTCCGTTAAACCCTAAAAAAGTAATTCCCAAAATAGTTCTCCGTTTATATAATTATAGCCAAAATGGCGAAGATTAGAACGAAGGGCGCATTGAAAATGTGGCTGTCAAGCCTGTCTAAGAAGCCGCCATGGCCGGGGAAGATGTTTCCGCTATCCTTAACGTTTGCACGGCGTTTAAGCTTGGATTCAAAAAGGTCTCCCGCCTGGCAAACAATTGAGCCAAAGAAGCCCAAAACAGCGAACATCCAAACGGTAACTCCCGCGCCTGCAAGCGCGCTGTTGATGCTTGAAAAGGCTGTTAAGAGATAGTAATATCCGCCCATCAAAAGGCTTGTTGCCAAAATTGATGTAACCGAGCCGGAAATTGTCTTGTTTGGGCTGATTTTCTTGCAAAGCTTAGGCCCCTTAAAAGCCATTCCTCCAAGCATTGCAAACGTGTCTGAGAAAATTGGAATCATGAAGGCGGCGGCAAGAAGAATCCAGCCAAGGTTTCCGCCAAACAAAAGAATGTTGCTTCCGCCAAACGCGTCAATTCTGTTTAAAATCATCAAGCAAAGGAGCATGAAAGACGGATAGATGAATGTTAAAAATGTTTTAGAAGAAATTAAAAGCGCTTTCTTTAAGCGTCCAATGTTGTGTTTTTTGTATAAAACCTCTTGTTTTGAGTTTATGAAAAGATAGGAGATAAATACAATTAAAAACGCCACAAGCAAAATTGAAAGTTGAATTATTATGTAAACATAGATGTCAAGCGAAAAGATGAAGTAAAACATGTGGCCGGCGAACATGAAAGAAGGGTATAGCCCTGCCGCAATTTGGCAGGTTGGATTTCCACATTTTGAAAGTAGATTTGAGGCTTCAATTGCGCAAAAGATGCAAATTGCGCCGATGAAAAGGTCGAAGATATAAAGCCCATATGTTTCAATTAGCCTAAATGCAAAGGCTGCAACAAGTGCAACAATTAAAATTAACCCAACAACAACTCTTTTTTTCATTTTTTCTCCTGTTTAAACGTTTCCAAATCTCCTATTTCGCTTAGAATATTCAATTAAACACTTAACAAATTTTCTTTCATTAAAGCTTGGCCAAAAGAACTTTGGAAAGTAAAGCTCGCTGTAGGCCGCTTGCCACAGCATGAAGTTTGAAAGTCTCATCTCTCCGCTTGTTCGAATTATAAAGTCCGGGTCTGGAAGGCCGTTTGTGTAGAGCAGTTCTTCAAAATCCTTTTCGCTCACGGTTTTAAGATTTTTTTCCAAAGCTAAATTTGTTGCCCTAACAATTTCCGCGCGCCCGCCATAGTTTAGCCCAAGATTGAAAACAACGCCGCGATTTTTCTTTGTTCTTTCAATTAAATTTTTGATTGAGGCTTGAAGTTCAAGATCCAACTTGGAAACATCTCCCATAACTCTCAAAACAAAGCCGTTTTCAACGAAAGAGTCTCCCTTTTCATTAATTAAATTTTTCAGAATTTCAAAAATTCCATCAACCTCTTGTTTGCTTCGCTTCCAGTTCTCCGTTGAGAAGGCAAAAACAGAGATAACTTCAATATGATATTTTTTTGCGCAGGAGAGCAGTCTTTCAATTGCTTTTGCGCCCTCTTCGTGGCCAGAAAGCCTCTCAAGCCCTCTTTTTTTAGCCCAGCGCCCGTTTCCGTCTAAGATGACGCCAATGTGGCGGGGCAGTTTTGACAGTTTTTTCATTTAACTCTTCTTTTAATTAAACTTCCATGGTTTCTTTTTCTTTTGCAAGGCAAATCTCATCTGCAAGGGCGTTGTACTTATCTACAAGCTTTTGAACGTCTTTTTCGGCAGAATCGAATTCGTCCTCTGAAATTTCGCTATCCTTTTTCATTTGTTTAAAGATGTCAAGGCAGTCTCTTCTTGCGCCGCGAATAGAGATTTTTGCGTTCTCGCAAAGAGTTTTAACTTGTTTAACAATCTCTCTTCTTCTCTCCTCTGTTAGCGCGGGGAAGATCAACCTGATTACCTTTCCGTCATCGATTGGGTTGACACCCAAATCTGCCTGGGCGATTGCCTTTGAAACATTTACAAGCTGGCTTGCGTCCCAAACGCTTATAACAAGCATTCTTGCCTCTGGAACAGAAATGTTTGCCATTTGGTTAATTGGCGTTGGTGTTCCATAGTAATCTACGGTTATCTTGTCCAAAATATGTGGGTTTGCTCTTCCCGCACGAATTGTGCTGTATTCATTTTTCAGATATGAAATCGTCTTTTCCATATCCTCTCGGCAAGCCTCTAAATAGGCCTTAAGTTCTTCATCCATTTTAACACCTCTCATTAAAGTTATTAGATTTAAGATAATTTTATAATAATTTTAATATATTTCCAAACATTTAAATACGATGCATGCTTCTTTTTTCCGCTTAAAATGTCATATTTTTTATTATTAAGTATTGACATATTTGGCAAATTGGGATATAATTTGGGCAAGGAGAGATGTATGAAAAGATTGGGTGTATACATTGTTGTAATGGTTGGCTGCCTATTTGTTGGCCTAACAACTTATTACATGCTTAAAAATTATGAGGTAATCGACATTTCGGCGGACACAATTGAAAACCAAGTTTTCTTAAACGTTGATGAAACAATAAGTTTAAATGTTGTCCACGAACTTGCTCAAACAGAACTATCCTATTCGGTCAGCGAAGACGGAATAATTTCCTACAATGTTGAAACCGGGGAAATAACAGGTTTGGCAGGCGGAGATGTTGAACTTACAATAACGTCTGAAAATACTAATTATGGCGACAATGGTCAATTTAAGTTTAACGTTAAAGTTGGAGACGGAAGCCAGGCAACACCATACTATGTTTTAAACAAAGATGACCTTAAAGCAATTGGTGGAACAAGGACATACTCTAACGGAAACTCAAGAGAGTGGTCGGCAAGTGCTTTCTATCAACTTAGAAACGACATTGACCTTGCAGGCGAAGAGTGGGTTCCGCTTTGCAGTGAAAACGGCTTCTCAGGTTCATTCGTTGGCGGGAGCTCAAGCATCAACACGATTTCAAACCTAACAATTTCAACAAACCAACCATACGCAGGGTTGTTTGCAGGTTTAACTGGCCTTGCAGAAGTTAGTTATATTGCTTTTGACAGCCCAAGAATCGCTGGAAACTTCAACGCAGCGGGCATTGTTGCAGGGCTTGCACAAGATTCAAAAATTTCAAAAATTGATGTTAAAAACGGAACGGTTTTGGCAACTCCATACACAGTTGGAACTCGCGCAACATCGTTTGTTGGCGGAATTGTTGGCGCTACAATGGGAACAATTGTTGCAAATCACGGAGAGGCAGCTCTTGCTCAAAGAGGAAGCGTCTACATGTGCAGCTATCAAGGAGTTGTTGGAACAAACAGCAATGTGGACGAAGTTATTGGCTCCTTCGAAACTGAAGGTATGGCGCTTATGGACATCGGCGGAATTGTTGGCTATATGTTTGGCTCAACAATAGAGAACAATAAAGCAGAGGTTACATTTAGCATTAACCAAGCAATTGCAGAAAAAGCTGCAATGTTTGAAAGAGCTTCATCAACAGGAATTTGCATAGACGTTGGCGGAATTGTTGGTGCAACGGCAAATAACTTTGTTGTAACATCTGACAACTTGCAGGCAACAATATACCCAATTGTAAAGAATAACTTGGCGCTTGTTGGAATTGACAACGTTCCAACAACAGCAAGGGGAGTTATTGGACACCTTCCAATTGACGTTCACTTCTCTGGAACAGTTGAAGGCTCCAATCAGTGGGTAATTGGAAACTATTTCTACACAACAACAACTTTAATCCTTGAAGGTGGTTCATCAGTTCAAAATGCTACAACAAGGATTCCAGATGCAGCTGCATTGAGAAACATAAGCACTTATGTTACAATGCCAGGAACGCCTTGGGAAATTAGTGATGAAGAAGGCTCAATTAGCTCTCCATGGATTTTAACAGGAACGTCACCAGTAATTAACTATTTATATCAAGACATAACTCTTCCAACAGACCAGGAAATTACTGAAATTTCAAGCGCAGAAGAGTTCTATCAAGCTTATTACAACATGACATCAACCGATATAAGCAATGTTGCTAGAAAATATTATTTGTTGCAAAACTATAAATTGACGGCAGACATTGATTTATCTTCAATTGAAGATTTAACAGCATTTGTTCCAATTGGAAGCGGATTGTTCATGTTTAACGGAGCGTTCGATGGAAACGGCCACACAATTTCATTTGACGGCGTTACAATTTCAGGAGACATCTTTGGTGGAATGTTTGGACAAATTGGCTCAAATGCTGAAGTTAAGAACTTAACAGTTGAAGGGCTTTCAATAGACGGCGCAAGGTATGCAGGCGGAATAGCAGGCGTTAACTATGGAAAAATAACAGATTGTGTTGTTCCTGTTGTTACAATTAACAATGCAACATATGCAGGCGGATTTACAGGTATCAACAGGGGAACAATTACACAAACTATAGTTGAGGCAGAAGAAGGCGAAGAGCAACCTCTTTCTCCAACCTCTGTAGCAGAAATTCAAGTTGCAAACTTGGAAACATCAACATTTAGCGGCGGAATTTCAGGAATCAACTACGGAACAATCTCAAATTTAACAGTTGAAGCATATATCTATGCAGAAACAGTAACAACAGGCGAATTTGCAAGATATATCGGCGGAATGGTTGGATATAACTATGAAGGTTCAAAACTTGAAAATTGCTATGTTTCAAATGGCGAAATTAGAGATGAATCAACAATTGCAACCTACATGGGCGGCTTTGCTGGAATTAACGCAGGAAGCATAACTCTTTGTGGATTTGGCGGGAATGCGAATGGCGGAATTAGTCCAAAGATAACAGGCGCATATGACGCTGGGAACCAAGTTGCGGGCGGATTTGCAGCTATGATCACATCAACTGGAAGCGTTTCACAATCATTTGCAAATGTAACAATTAACTCAAGAGTAATTGGCGGATTTGCAGCATATATGATCGGTGAAGTTTCAGAAAGCTATGTAAGCGGAATGTTGACAGGAAACGAAGTTGGAGGCTTTGCAGTTCACATGGCTTTAACATCTGGAAGCACAGAGGGCGGACACATCATTAACTCATACACAGTTGCTTCATTGAGCGCACAAAATGAATCTTCAAAACTTGCGGGCCTTTCAGTTTACATGAGATATCCTGCAGTAATTGAAAAATGTTACATGGCATGTTCATTCAGTGGAAATGGCGAAGCATATTATGAGTCTGTAACTAACACAAGAGAGGGTTTTGTAAACTGGATTACATCATGGGCAAGGCCAGCAGAAAGGCTTGGAACAATCAATGACGTCGTAATCAATGAAAAGGGTGCAGCAAACAGAACATCAGCAATCATCTCTTATGGCGGACAGAATGTCATATACTTAGAGTCTTCAGATGCTGAAAATCCACTTAGCTACAGCGATGCTGGATTCAACACAGAGACGATTTGGCAAATTGGAGGGCCGCAAGATACAGCAAACACAAACCCAAACAGAGAACCAGTTTTAATTGCTGTTGAAGGGCTTCATGGAATTGTTCAAGATTACAGCAATGGATCGACAACCGAAGAGCCAGGAACAGGAGATGAAACTGAAAATCCAGGAGACAGCCAGCAACCGGGAACTGGAGATGTCACAGAAAATCCAGAACAACCTGCAACAGAAGAACCAGCAACTGGAACTGAAGGCTCAGAGGAAACAACCACTCCTGAAACTGGAAACGAAGCAGCTTAAGACAAAAAACTTTTATGCTAAAAAATTTGCATAAAAGTTTTTTTTATGTAATAATATTTTCGTGGGAAGAATAATGGCTCTTGACTATGGAGATGTTAGAATTGGAATTGCTTTTTCAGATCTACTTCAAACAATTGCCTCTCCCTTCCAAACGTATAGACGAAAGACGCTGCCGGAGGATTTAAACTACTTTTTAAATCTTGTAAAAGAAAAGGAAGTTTCAAAAATTATCCTGGGGCTTCCGGTCAACATGGACGGCTCTGTTGGAGAAAGGGCGCTTAAAACAAAGGAATTTGGGGAAGAATTGTCTAAGGCAACAGGCCTTGAGGTTGAATATGTTGACGAGCGCCTAACCTCTGTTGAAGCTGAGGAAATCTTAATCAGTTCCGGCGTTAGGCGCGAGAAAAGAAAGGAAGTTATAGATAAAATTGCAGCAGCGCTAATTTTAGAAAGTTATTTAAACAGATAATCTGTTAAATATAAAATTTAAAAAGGAGAGATTAAAAATGGCAAATAACCAAGAAAAAAACGAGGAATTAGATGTTTTGGACATCTTGTTAGACGAAAACAATGATTCACCAATTGCGCTCTATGACAGTGAGGACAACAAGGTTATGTTCGAACAAGTTGCTGTCATTCCAGAGGGCGACAAAATTTATGCAATTTTAAAACCAATTGACGAAATGGAGGGCGTTGCAGACGACGAGGCAATTGTGTTCTTAGCAGACGTTGACGAAGACGGCTTCTCTGTTTTAACAGTTGAAACAGATGAAGAAATTGCAACAAAGGTTTTTGACAAATACTATCAGCTTTTAGATGAAGCAGAAAATAATCAAGGAAATTAAAAAAAACAGGCATTTGCCTGTTTTTTTATTGAAGCTTTATAATTTAAGCTCCTTCAATTAACATTTTGTCTGCAACAAGCGCGATAAACTCGCCGTTTGTTGGCTTTTCATTGCTGCTGTAAACCCTTATTCCAAAAATTGAATTTATGTTTTCAATTTTGCCTCTGTTCCATGCAACTTCAATTGCGTGTCTAATTGCTCTTTCAACTTTGCTTGCGCTGGTTTCAAACTTTTCTGCAATTGCAGGGTAGAGCTGTTTTGTTATTGAATTTATAATTTCTGGGTTGTCAATTGCAAGTTTGATAGCCTCTCTTAAAAATTGATAACCTTTGATGTGAGCGGGAATTCCAACTGTTATGAAGATGTTTGTGATTTTTTCTTCAACCATTTTTGCCTTATATTTGCCGCTTGCATTTTCAATTGTTACGTCCTTTGAAATTATTGTTGAAACTTGTTTTGAGGGCGAGTTGCAAATTTCCTTAACTCTGTCTATTAAAACGGATTCATTGACGGGTTTTATCATGAAATAGCTGACGCCAAGCTGCATAGCTTTGTTTATAAATCCTTCATGTGATAGGGAAGAGGTTACAACTATTTTTGGTTTTTTTAAAATTTCGTTTGTTTTCATAATATTTTCAATTAGCGCAAAGCCGTCTAAGCCTGGCAAAACAACGTCCATAACTAAAACATCTGGGCTTGTTTTTTTAATTTGTTCAAGTGTTTCATAGCCGTCTCCGCTTTCGCCAACAACTTCAAACATCTTTTCCCTTTTAAATGCGCCAACAATTTCCTTGCGCAATTCGGCGTTACAGTCCGAAATAAAAATCTTTGTTTTTTGTATATCTTCGCTCACTTTCGCGTCCTCCTATCCGGCCTTTTTGCCGACAATAAAAGGTTAACACAATATTTTTGTAAATGGAATATTTTTAAAAAAAATATTTTGCAAAAAATATCGAAAAATATACAATATTGAAGAAAAATGTCGAATTCCTTGTATTTTTTTATAAAGTATGCAAAAAAATATTAATAAATTTGATAAATTCTCTTGCTTTTACATATTTCTCGAAAAAATGACTAAATATTACTTGAAATATTAAAATTTTCAATTATAATATATGCGTTGAGGTTTTTATGGAAAAAATTTACAAAACAATCGTTGAAAACAATTTAATAAGAAAAGGCGAAACAATTGGTGTTGCCGTAAGTGGAGGGCAGGACTCAATGGCTTTGCTTCACTATCTTGCATCCCTTCAAAGCGAATTGGATTTTGAAATTGTTGCAATCCACGTTGACCATTCTCTTCGGGAAACAAGCGCCCAAGACGCACTTTTTGTAATAAATTATTGCAAGAAAAATCATATCAGGGCCTACAAGTTTAAAGTTGATGTAAAAAAACTTGCGGAAGAAAATGGCTCCTCAATTGAAACCGCGGCAAGAGATGCGCGCTATGGTGTCTTTCAATCTCTTGTGGCAAGGGGGATTGTCGATAAAGTTGCGCTTGCCCATCATGCTCAAGACCAAGCTGAAACAATTTTGCTCCACCTCTTTAGAGGGGCTGGAATATCCGGCGCAAGGGGAATGGAAATTGAAAAACAGAAAATTTACATTCGCCCAATGCTTTCGGTTGGAAAGGAAGAAATTATTAGATATGTAACGGACAATGAAATTCCATTTGTTGAAGACGAAACAAACAGCATGGACACCTTCCAAAGAAACTTTATTCGAAATAAAATTCTTCCGCTTGTAACAAGTCGTTTTCCTGGGGCAATCACTGCACTGAACAGTTTTGCTCAGGCTTGCAGGGAGGACGATGATTACATAAATTCCCAAGTTGTAACAGATGCACTAACTGTTGAGGGGCCAAAAACGGTTAAAATTCCTTGTGCATACTTTTTAAACCCTCAGCCGCTTTCAACAAGGTTGGTTTTCAAGGCGCTTGAAACGATTGGCGTTTATAAAGATGTTGAAAGAAGACATATTGAATTAATAAAAGAGCTTGCGCTAAGTGGGCAAAACGGCTCCAAGCTAAAGCTTCCAATGCAGGTTTCTGTTTTCAAAGAATATGACTACATAACGCTGACAAACGAGCAGAAGGAAAGAAAGATTTTAAACGTTAAGTTTAGATGTGGAAGTTTTGAAGTTGAAAACTTTGGAAAAGTAACCGTTAAAAGGGTTGAGCCCAAAGTCGAAGGGCTTGTATTAGACGCCAAAAAACTTCCAAAAGAAGCAAGCTGGAGATTTAGGAGAGAAGGAGACTACATAACAAAGTTTGGCGGTGGAACGCAAAAGTTAAAAACCTATCTTTCTCAAAAGAAGATTCCGCTTAGGCAAAGAGATTTTGTTCCCGTTTTGGCGGAAGGAAGCGAAGTTTTTGTTGTTGCTGGCTATGGAATTAGCGACAAGGTTAGGATAGACGAGAAAACAAAGCAGGCATATCAAATTATAGTAAGTTAAAATCCCCTAACAAGGGGATTTTTTATGAATAATATTCATTCTATATCTCGTGTTTTCAGTGTGAAAACTACAACATTTAGTCGATTAAAAAATTCTAATTTAAAAATTTTCTTTTTAACATGTTGTGTGATAGAATTGAAAATAAAGTTATCAACAGCAGATCAAACGCTACAACCCGCAATAATAGGGAAGTTTGAAATTTTGGGAAAAAATCTTGTGGAAATGTGGATAACTTTTCCTCAAAAACCCTTTATTCACAAAAATACGCGAAAAATTTATAATTATAAACACAAATGAATAATTATTTATTTGTGGAAATGTGGATAACTTTTCAACCTCTTAATATTATTATTCGGCAGCAGGCCTTTAATTGAATAAATTTCTTGCCAGACTTTGGCGAAAGAAAAGAAATTTTGTTTTTTCTAATTTTCTGCTATAATGTCCTTATGAAAAAAATATTGTCCGATTTGGAAGTTTCTCAGTTCAACCCGCTTTCGCTGGCTTCGGTTGGAGACGCTGTTCACACACTTTTTGTAAGGGAAGCTCTTTTTGAAAGGGATTTGCCGCCAAACAAGCTCCACCTCTTAGCGTCAAAGTTTTGTAGAGCAAAGAATCAAAGCCTTGCTTATGAAAAAATTTTGGGGTCTCTAAGCGACCTAGAAAGGGAAATTGCAACCAGGGCAAGAAACCACAAGGGCCACGCTCCAAAAAATTCCAGTTTGGAAGAATATAAAAAAGCAACCGCTTTTGAGGCGATTGTTGGATACTTATATGTAACGGGAAAAAGTGAAAGACTTGAGGAAATTTTAAAATGCTCTTTGGAGGAAGAATGATTATTTTCGGTAAAAACTCAGTTTTAGAAGCTGTTAGAAGCGAAAAAACTTTCAACGAAATTTTAATTGAAAAAGGGCTTAAGGACAGAGCCATTCAAGAGATTATTGACTTTGCAAGGGAAAATGGCGTCAAATTGGATTTTGTTTCAAAAGAGATTCTTCAAAGAAAGGTTCGCGCCCAGGGGCAAAGGCCAAATCTTCAAGGCGTTGTTGCAGAAATTATTGACTTTGAATATAGCTCTCTCGACGAGCTTTTAAGTGGAAGCGGAAATCTAATTTTAATTTTAGATGGGGTAACGGATCCCCACAATCTTGGGGCAATTGTTAGGACTGCGGAGTGCGCAGGGGCAAACGGAATTATAATTCCCAAAAGGCGAGCCTGCCAGGTCAATGAAACAGTTGTAAAAACAAGCGCAGGCGCAATTTCCAACGTCAAGGTAGCAAGGGTTGGAAATTTGCAAAACGCAATTTCAGAGCTCAAAGAAAACGGTTTTTGGATTTACGCAGTTGAAGTTGGAGGAAAGGACATTTTCTCTTCAAATCTTTCTGGAAAAGTTGCCCTTGTTTTGGGAAGCGAAGGAGAAGGGGTTGGCCGCCTTGTTAAAGAAAGTTGCGACGGAATTGTTACAATTCCAATGTTCGGGAAGATAAACTCGCTAAATGTTTCTGTTGCCGCGGCAATTTCAACCTTTGAAGTGGTTAGACAAAGAACAAAAAAAGAATAGTGGATCAACAGCTTTTATTTGAAAAGATAAAGGATAGTGTCATTTTGAGAACTATCCTTTTTAATTTAAAAATGTTGAATACCATTTTATTTATAATAGCTTTCAATTACGCCCCCGCCCAAGCATCGCTCTGTTTGATCATAGAGAACAACGAATTGTCCCGGAGTTATTGCTCTTTGGGGCTTTTTGAAGTCAACTTTAATTTTGTTGTCATCTAAAACTGTTACATCAACTTCCTGGTCGCCTTGGCGATATCTAAACTTTGCAAAGCAGCTGAACCTGTCGCCCGAAGGACGCGTCCCAATCCAGTTAAACTCCTTTGCATATAGGCCGTTTGAAAACAAAAGGTCGTCTTCTCCTTGGGAAACAATTAAGACGTTGTTTTCCAAATCTTTGTCCAAAACGAACCAGCGTCCGCCGTTTCCTCCCGCCTTTCCGCCAATGTTAAGGCCTCGCCTTTGGCCAAGAGTGTAATACATCAACCCTTCGTGATTTCCAACAACTTCGCCGCTTGGAGTTTTGATTTGGCCTGGCTTTGCAGGAAGAAAGTTTTTAAGAAATTGTCTGAAATTTCTTTCTCCAATAAAGCAAACGCCAGTTGAGTCCTTTTTTTCTGCGTTTGAAAGGTTTAGCTCTTTTGCAATTTTTCTAACCTCAACTTTTTCCATGTCCGCAAGAGGGAAGATTACGCTTGAAAGCTGTTCTTGAGAGAGTTGATTTAAAAAATATGATTGATCTTTGCTCTTGTCCTTTGCCTTGTAAAGCCAAAACTCACCGTTGTTTTCAACAACCTTTGCATAGTGGCCAGTTGCAATTTTTGATGCGCCAATTTTCTTTGCAAACTCCAAAAACGGGCCAAATTTAATTTCTCTGTTGCAAAGTACATCCGGATTTGGCGTTCTTCCTTCGCGATATTCTTTTAAAAAATATTCGAAGACGCGCTCATAATATTCTTTTGCATAGTTAACTGAATAGAAGGGGATTCCAATTGTGTTGCAAACTCGTTTAACATCCTCATAATCTGCTTCACTTGTGCAAGTTTCGCTTTCTTCTTCCCAGTTGATCATGAAGACGGCAACAACGTTCTTTCCCTCTTTCTTTAAAAGATACGCGCTGACTGCGGAGTCGACCCCGCCGCTCATTCCAACAACAACTGTTTCCATTTATCTTTCCTTTTTAGTTCTTTTCTTTTTGTTCTTTAGTGCATTCAGTTTTTCAACAACTTCGCTGTTCTTCTTGATTTTATCTTCTTTTTCTAGTTTTGAAGCGTCTTCTTGGGTTGGTATTTCCTCACTCTCTTTGGATTTATCTTTTTTATTTTCCTTTAATTTGTTGTTTTTATCAAACTTTAAGTTTTCAACTGGTTCAGCATTTTTATCAGACAAGACAACATCTTTTAAGCTGTATAAATCTTCGTTGATTGCAACAGGAATTTTATATCTTTCAAATATAATTGCAATCAAATCTGAAAACCAGAAGATAAGAACGCATGTTCCAGGAATTATTGCAATTATTCTGAGAATATACCACAAATTTGAGCCATAGATGTAGTCTGTTAAGATAACCATTACAATTGCTAAAACAAAACCAAAAAGTGAAACTCCCGCCTTGATGAATCTTCCTAAATAAAAATTGTGGGCGCCGGTGTAGCCAAGAAAAAGGCAGAGCAAAAGAGCGGTTGACTTTTTTGAGTCTGGCGGCCAATCTGCCGTTTTAATTGTGTCCTTATAATTTCCCTTTAAAATCAGTTTTTTTGCCGATTTATTGGAGGTGTAGTTTAGGCGCTCAAAAACTAAGCCACACTCGTGGCACGATTTTTCGTGTTGAAAACACCTTTCCTTGCATCTTGGACACTTTTTGTATGGCGAAAGATTTCTCATCAGTTAAAGTTTATATTAACTTAAATTAAATGTCAATTTATTTCGTAAATGTCGGAAATTTTGCCGTCTGAGATGTTTCCACAGTAAACCTTTGCAAAGTCGTCATACAGAAGAACAACGGCAAGAGAACTGTAATAGTTAACAAGCTTAACCTCGTTGAAAGCCCCGAAATATTCCTTTAAAACGTCCTTAGAAAGCCGTGTTTCAAGGCTTTGAGAAACATAACCCAGTGCGTGCTTAAAGTCGCCAGCATAGATTGATTGAAAGAAATCTAAAAACTTTGCCTCATCGGAAAGCTCCTTTTGCTCTTTGTTGGTGTAAACAAAGTATTCTTCCTCCAGCTTTAAAGCGCTTTCTGTTGCACCAAAAATTTGAACTCTTGCGCGGCCAGAAATGTCGTTTAAAAATGAAAGTTTTTTTATTTTAGAGTTTGAAACTTCAACCTGGTTTCCAGAAAATTCCGTCTCGCCAATTGAAAGAGGAAACAACTTTAACATAACATTGTTTTCTGGAAGAAAATATGCTTTTGCAAACCTTGGCTGGGAAATGGTTTGGCCCGTAAAATTTAAATCAAAACTAAAGGGCAAAAGTTTTTTTGTTTCGTGCGGGTAAACTTTAAAAGTTAAAATTTTGACGTCTTCAATTTCAAGGTTGATTTCATCGGCCAAACACTCCGAGGTTGAAACGCAAAAAACCTCGGCTTCGCAATTAAAAAGCTTGATCGTTGCAGGATAATCTTTAATTATGTGAAGAACCATTTAAACCTTTTAACCTATTCGTTATTAAATTTATTCAATAAAAGGCCAAAAAATGTTTAAAATTTGTCGCTTTGTCAATACTTTGCAAGGAAAGGAGAATATTATGGAAAACAGCAAATGGAGTGACAGGGAAGTTAAAAAACTTTTTTCTGTTGTTGAAGAGGCAAAGAGCCAAAATAAAAGCCTTTTAGAGGCGTTTAGAATTTATGCTAAAAAATCTGGCCGAAAGCCAAACAGCGTTCGAAACTTTTATTATCAGGAAATTGAACGACTAAAAAACTCAAGTAAAAGGGCGGACAGACTTGGCATTAATTTAGAAAATCATTTAATCTCTAGGCCAGAGAGATTTACAAACGAACAGTCTAAGGCCTTGGTTAAAGAGATTTTAAGAAAAAAATGTTTGGGACTTTCGGTTAGAAAGGCGTGCTTGGAGCAGGCCGGGGGAGACCTTTCGAAAATGGTTCGCCTTCAAAACAAGTTTAGAAATGTTATTAAATATGAAAAAGACCTATACAATGAATGTTTAAAAGAACTTAGAGAAGAAGGCCTTGAAACAGGAGGAAATGTTGTTTATTTAAAAAAACAAGAGGAAAAACGCCTCAGCGACGAAGATGTCAGCAGCCTTTTCATGGGGCTTGTCAAACTTGTTAAGAGAACGGCCTTTGAAAACGCAGAGCGCGAGCTTTATGGTCAAACAAAAAATATGTCTGCAGAGCTGAGAGAAACAATTGCAAAACTTTCTGCCGCAGAAAAACGAGCCCAAATTTTAAAAGAAGATTTAATTTTGCAAGAAAAAAAGAATAAGGCGCTAACTCAAGAAAATTTAGAACTTAAGACGCGCCTTGCAAAGTTTATGAGTGAAAAGATTATTAAAACATCCAACAACAAGAACAAAAGTCTTGCAAACTATCTAAGAGAAATTAGAGATAGGGGAAGAGAAGTTAAAACAAAAGTTTAAGCCTTTTCTCCGTTGATGAAAAGAACGCCAAGCGTGTCTTTTCCACAATGGCTTGTTATTGTTGCCCCTGCTAAATTGCAGATGATTTGCTTGAAGCCCGCCGCTTCGAGCTTTTTTGTTATCATTTCGTTTAGTGCTTTATTTTCAGTTGTGTAGGTAACAAAAGCTCTGTCCAAAACCGGATTTTTATATTCCGAAAGAAGGTCGTTTACATATTTTTCAATAACAGCCTCATATTTGCCAATGTATTTTCTATCAACAATCATCTTGCCATCGGAAAGCTTAATTTTGGGCTTAATTCTCAAGACGTTAGCGCCAAAGACGGCAACGGCAGAGCATCTTCCGCCCTTGTGAAGGTAATTTAAGTTGCTGATTATAAATGAGGCTTGAACGCGAGGAACTTCCTCTTTAAGCTCCTCAAGAATTTGCTCAAACGGCTTTCCTTCTTTGATTTTATCCCCAGCCGACAGGGCAATCAGCCCGCTTCCCGTTGAAAGCGAAAGGCTGTCAACAACGCCAACATAGCCAAGCTCTTCTGCCGCAAGTTTTGAATTTTGGCAAGTTGAAGAAAGCTCTGAAGAGAGCGAGATGTGGATAATTTTATCCGCCTTGTGTTCTTTTTTAACTTGCTCAAAATATTCTTTGTATGACTCAACGCTCCTTGCCGCTGTTTTTGGAAGAGAGCCAGCTTTGTCAACAAAGTTAAAGATTTTTTCGTTTGTTATGCTAGCGCCGTCGTCATAAAAATCTTCATCTCCCAAATTGACGATTAGAGGGCAGGGGACAATTTCAAATTCCTTTTGAAATTGTTTTGGAACATCTGCCGTGCTGTCTGCCGTTACTATAATTTTCATAAATCCTCCTTAACCAAAAATTAAATGCCAAAAATATAAGAAGATTTGACTAAAATGGTTTTCGCTTTCGTGAACAATTATGTCAACGCGGCCAACATAGTTGTTTTCCGTGTTTGGGCCATATTCTGCGCAATCTCGGCTGTCCTCTCGGTTGTCTCCCAAATAGAAAAATTCGCCATCGTTTAAAGTTAGAAAGTAAACTTGGCCATAATTCCCAACGTCAATCTGCGTGAAACGCTCTGGGTTTAAGCTTCGATAGTTGGTAAAGTTGTTGTAGGTTTGATAGAGCGAGGTTCCCTCTTCAAGATATGGTTCATCCAAGATTTCAACTTCACTTTGTCCGCTTTTAATTAGCATGACTTTGTATGTTCTGTTTGCTGGGAAAATTTCGTTTGTTATTGCAACAACAGCAACTTTGTCTCCCTCTTTTGCAATTAACCTTTTGATCACATATTTCCCGTCAACAGGGCTTTTTGCAACGATTATATCGCCGTAATCTGCTGCGCCAAATCTGTTAATGTAAACGGAGTCGTTTGAAGAGCCCTCAATCAAATTTCCCTCTTCGTCATAACACTGAGCGTTTAGCGTTGGAATCATTGAAGGGCCATCAACAGGAGTGCAAACATAGACAAAAGAGAAAACAGCAACAACAGCGCAACAAATTATAAAAGTTATAAAAATTGTTTTGAATAAAATCATTGCCCAAAGTGGAAACTCGGGCTTGTATATGTTGACCTTTTTTATGTAGTTTATTTTTTTTCTGCTCATTTTTATTTTTTGAGTATACAGAGATTTTGCTCTTTTGTCAAATCAATTGAAAGCTGGCAGCCTTTTGCTAAAGCAATAAATCAATTTTCGACACAATATAACAAAAAAAGCATCTTGCGATGCTTATCTTTTTTGAAATTTGCCGTCCTTCTTGTGAACTCTTAAATTTGCACCCTTCGCCTCGGACAACTTTTCTGCATATTCAAGCGCCTCGGCTTTGGTTGCACATCTTTTTGATGCTCTTGCCGAGCCGGTTTTCTTAACAACCCATTGCCTGTTTTCTTTGTCGTATGTTACCCCATATGTTTCTTTTGTCATTGGTTTTTCCTCCTTAACTTGCTGTTTTTCAGCATGTTCTTTTTGAGCTTTTTCCGCCTCAGCAGGTTTTGAATTTTTTGCACTGGAAGCCTTTTTCTTTGGCTTTTCACTTGTCTTTTTAGTTTCCGCTTCGGCCTCTTCTTTCTGCTCTTCGTTTTGTTCTTCTTTGACCTCTTCCTTTTGTTCTTCTTCTTTTAAAGGCTCTTCCTTTACGTTTCCAACCTTTTCTTCCTTCCAAGGTTGTTCTTCTACCTTTTCGGCTTCTTCAAGCGCCTTTTGTTTCTTTGCCTTAACAATGTTTAAAATTAAAAAGACAACAGTTACAACAAGGGCAAGAGCCAAAACGCCAACAACAATCCAAATTCCATCGCCTGTCATAAACTCATCAAAACTTGCTAAAAAGTTCATAAAATACCTCTCTAAAATCAGTATATCACTTATTAGTTTTTTGTCAAGATTATTTAATTAATTTATTTTGAAAAAAGAAAAAAATTGTTTATATTTTTTCTATGGAAGAATTTATGAAAATTGCTTTTGAAGAGGCAAAAAAAGCAGAAAGAGAAGGCGAAGTTCCAATTGGTTCGGCAATTTTTTTAAATGGGAAATTAATTTCAAAGGCTCACAATTTAAGGGAAAGAAAAAAGCGCTCAACCGCCCATGCAGAAATTTTGGCAATTGATAAGGCCTGTAAGAAACTTAAAAGCTGGCGGCTTGAACAGTGTGAAATTTATGTAACGCTTGAGCCATGTTTGATGTGCCTAGGGGCAATCATCAATTCAAGAATAAAAAAACTTGTCTTTGGCGCTTCTGATTCAAAAAGTGAAACAAAAACATTTTTGCACAGCAAGGACAACAGCTTAAACCACAACCTAATTGTTGAGGGTGGAGTTATGCAGGAGGAATGTTCAAATCTTTTAAAAAACTTTTTTAAACAGGCAAGGGAAAATTAACTTTACATTAGGCTTAAAATATGATATATTTAATACAAATAAATTAAGGAGAGTGATTATGAAAGATCAGTTCGGCGAGGGCTCTAAAATTCTTTGGCACGACAGGAAAAGATGGTGTGGAATGCCGCTTTCTTTCACAAGATACTATCTTGTTGAAAATGAAGATTGGCTAAAGTTATATTCTTCAATTGGCTTTTTAAGTATCAGAGGAGAAGAAGTTAATCTTTACAGAGTTTATGACATATCTGTTAGAGCAACTCTTTCAAACAGGATTTTTGGAACGGGAACTTTAATTTTACACTGCAGCTCAAACAGCTCAGATGAAGTTTATTTAATTAGGATTAAAAATCCATATAAAGTTAGGGCAATGCTTTCAGAGCTTATTGAACAAGAGCGTGCAAAACGCGGGAACAGGATTAGCGAATTTACATATTAAAAAAATAATTTTTAATCAATTTAACAAAAAAACCTCATTTTTTTGAGGTTTTTTATTTATTTTTTTAATTTTTAAAAATTAATTTAAAATTATTCATAAAGATTTCCCGTTGTCCTAGGGTAGAGGGAAACATCTCGAATATTTGACATTCCTGTTAAATACATCAAAAGGCGTTCAAAGCCAAGGCCATAGCCTCCGTGTTTGTTTGTTCCATAGCGGCGGCAGTTGATGTATGGCCTATAGTCTTCCTTGTTGAGACCAAGCTCTTCCATTCTTTTCAAAAGTTTTTCAAGGCGTTCTTCTCTTTGGCTTCCGCCAACAACTTCGCCAATTCCCGGAAGGAAAAGGTCAACTGCGGCAACGGTTTTTCCGTCGCCGTTTTGTCTCATGTAAAAGGCCTTGATGTCTTTTGGATAATCCGTTAAGAAAACTGGTTTTTTAAAGACCTCTTCACACAGATACCTTTCATGTTCACTTTGAAGGTCAACGCCCCAGTAAACAGGATATTGGAACTTGTCTTTAACCTTCTCCAAAATTTCAATGGCTTCGGTGTAGGAAAGGCGAATAAATTCGCTTTCAACAACATTTTTAAGGCGAGAGATGAGAGAATTATCTATAAATTTATTTAAAAATTCAAGTTCGTCGCCACATTTTTCCATTACATGTGAAATAACAGATTTTAACATTGCCTCAATATTTTCAATAACGTCATCGAGCTCTGCAAAACACATCTCTGGCTCCATCATCCAGAACTCAGCAGCGTGTCTGGTTGTAAACGAACGCTCTGCGCGGAAGGTTGGGCCAAAAGTGTAAGTTTTTCCAAAACTGTGGGTAATTGGTTGCTCGTCGATCTGACCTGAAACTGTTAGATAGGCCTTTTTCTCAAAATAGTCCTTTTTATAGTCAAGCTTTTCCTTTCCAAGTTTTTCAAGGTCAAGCGTTGTAACTTGGAACATTGAACCCGCGCCCTCGCAGTCGCTTGCTGTTATAATTGGTGTTTGAACATAAACAAAGCCTTTTTCATTAAAAAATTTGTGGATTGCAAACGATGCTTCCGAGCGAATTCTAAAAACGGCGTTAAAGGTGTTTGTTCTAGGTCTAAAAGCACAGTTTTCGCGCAAAAATTCAAGGCTGTGGCCTTTTTTCTGCATTGGATAATCTGCCTCGCATGGGCCGGCTATAACAACGCTTTCTGCATTAATTTCAAAAGGCTGTTTGGAATTTGGGGTTAGAACAACTTTTCCAACAACCTCAAAGGCCGTTCCAGTAATTTGCTTGATTATTTCATCATAGTTTTCAAGTTTTTGTTTTTCCAAAACAACTTGGCAGCCTTTAAAAGAGCCGTCGTTTAACTCTAAAAAGGCGATGTTTTTGGAATCTCTAATTGTTCTTGCCCAGCCGCAAACTAAAACCGTTTTACCTTCAAAGGAGCTGTAATTTTTATTTAAAGTTAAAATATCAGTTTTCTTCATTGGGCTTCTCCTTTACATTTAGTTTTATTGAAATTTCTTCAAGCTGCTTTGGGTTGACTTCGTTTGGCGCACCCATCATAAGATCTTGCGCATTTTTGTTGAACGGAAAGGCAATTACATCGCGAATTATTTCCGTTTCGGCAAGGAACATAATAACCCTGTCAAAGCCAAAGGCCGCGCCTGCGTGCGGCGGAGCGCCATATGAAAAGGCGTTAAAGAGCGCTGGAAACTTGTTTTCAACAACGCTTCTGTCATAGCCCGCCATTTCAAAAGCTTTAACCATGATTTCTGGGTTGTGGTTTCTAACAGCGCCGCTTGCAAGCTCAACGCCGTTTAAAACGACGTCATATTGATATGCCAAAATTTCAAGCGGATTTTTGTTTAAAAGGGCGTCCATTCCGCCTTGAGGCATGCTGAAAGGGTTGTGGGAGAATGCAATTGAAGAATTCTCTTCGTCCCATTCAAAGAATGGAAAGTTAACAATCCAACAGAAGTGGAACTTGTTTTTGTCAATTAAATCCAGTTCTTGGCCAAGTTTGTTTCTAAAAATTCCCATAAGCGTTACAACTCTTGAAGGAGTGTCTGCCAAGATAAAAGCGCTTTGGTTTGGCCTTAAATTCTCTTCAAAATATTTTCTTTCCTTCTCTGTCAAAACCTTTGCTATTGAGCCAGAAATTTCTCCGCCGGAATTTTTAAGCCAAAAAAGCCCTTTTCCCTCATATGATTGAACAAATTTGTTTAGGCCGTCGTAAAAACTTCTTGGCCTTTCGCCGGTTTCGGCTATTATCATTTTGATTGTCTTGCCCTCAAACAAGCTAAAAGCTGTTTCGCTAAACAAGTCTGTTACATCGGTGACCTTAAGCGGGTTTCTTAGGTCTGGCTTGTCCGAGCAATAGTCCCTAATCGCGTCGGAGAAGTTAATTCTCTCAAATGGAGGAGGGGTTATTTCCTTGTTTGGCGCAAACTCTTTAAAGGTGCTATATAAAACTTGCTCTAAAACATAAAAAACGTCCTCTTGCCCAGCAAAGCTCATCTCCATGTCCATCTGATAGAACTCCCCAGGGCTTCTGTCTGCGCGGGCGTCTTCATCTCTGAAACATGGCGCAATTTGGAAATATTTGTCAAAGCCAGAAATCATCAAAAGCTGCTTGAAAATTTGGGGGCTTTGAGGCAGGGCATAGAATTTCCCAGGGTTGAGCCTGCTTGGAACAAGAAAGTCCCTTGCGCCTTCTGGCGAAGAACTTGTTAAAATTGGCGTTTGAAACTCGTTAAAGCCAAGGCCAATCATTTGGGTTCTAACAAAGTTTAAAACTTTGCTTCGAAGCAAAATTGCGCTGTGGAGCGTTGGGTTTCTTAAATCCAAATATCTGTATTTAAGTCTCAAATCTTCCTTTGTGTTTGTTCCTTCTGAAATTTCAAACGGAAGAGTTGGCTCACATTTTCCAAGAACTTCAATTTCGCCTGCCAAAACCTCAATGTCGCCAGTTTCCATTTTGTTGTTTTTGCTTTCGCGCTCTAAAACCTTTCCGCAAATTTTAACAACGCTTTCGCGACAGATCTTTGAAACCTTTTCCTCGTCTTTAAACAAAATTTGAGTTATTCCATAATTGTCTCTCAGCGTTAAAAAAGTTATGCCGCCAAGTTTTCTAATTGAGTTAACCCAGCCGCTTAAGATGACATTTTTTCCAACGTCCTCAATTCTCAATTCTCCACAAGTGTGGGTTCTGTAACTGTTTGCTCTTTCCATGAAAGTCTCCAAAAATTTTGATAGAAATATATTACACCAAATAGCTTTTAAAAGCAACAAAAATTTGTTCTTATATATAATAAATAAAAAAGTATATAAAACTTAACTTTTAATCTTTTAGTGCGCATATATATTAACTATGAACAAAATTTGGCTTCTGATGATGCTTCTCTCTTGCGCGGCGCTGCTTGCGGTTAATCCCGGAGAAACTGTTAATGGAATGTTAGACGCCTCGGCCGAGGCGGTTGAGCTTTGCATAAGCCTTTGCGGAATTTATGCTGTTTGGCTTGGCCTTTTGGAGATTTTGGAGGCCAGCGGGCTTTCTGAAAAACTTGCAAAACTTCTTCGCCCAATTATAAAAAGGCTTTTCAAAGGGGCAGATGAAAGCGTCCACAAGGACATTGCAATCAACATGAGCGCAAACATGCTTGGGCTTGGAAACGCAGCAACTCCCTATGGAATTAGAGCAATGAAGGGAATGGACGACGGAAGCGGCGTTGCAACAAGGCCAATGATTATGCTTATGGTTTTAAATGCAACTTCAATTCAACTTCTTCCAACAACAACAATTGGCCTAAGGGCGGCGGCGGGAAGCGCGTCGCCTGCGGACATTATTCTTCCAACCCTAATTGCAACTTTTATAACTTGCCTAACGGGAATTTGCCTGGTTTTGCTGTGTGGAAAAATTTTTGGAAGGAGGAAAAAAGGTGGGTAGTTTTCTTGGAATTGTTCTTGGCGTTTTGGCGGCAATTTTTCTTGTTGCAAAAAAGATCAAGTTTTTGCTTGTTTGTCTTTCGCTAATTGTAATTTTGTTTTTGATTGGAGTTTTTTAAAGGAGTTGTTTTTTGAGCGCCTACATAGTTCCAATTTTTATCGTTTTAGTGTTGTTGTATGCAAGCTATAAAAACTTGAACACATACAACATTTTTGTTAAAGGCGCAAAAGGGGCAATTGACCTTGTTGTTTCAATTTTTCCATATATTGTTGCAATTATGATCTCTGTTGCGCTTATGAGAATAAGCGGGCTAACGGACTTAATCACAAAATGGCTGTCGCCAGTGTTTTTGGCGCTTGGAATTCCTCCAGAAGTTAGCGAACTTGTCCTTCTTCGCCCATTTACCGGAAGCGGAAGCTTTGCGCTTTTAAACGATATTTTTGCAACCTATGGGGCGGACAGCTATATCTCACGCTGCGCATGTGTAATAATGGGAAGCAGCGAAACGGTTTTTTATGTTGCAACAGTCTATTTTTCGCAAACAAAAGTTAAGAAGCTTCTATATGCAATTCCATGCGCGCTAATTGCATCTCTTGTTGCGGCAATCGTGTCCTGTCTTTTGTGCAGAGTCATGTAAATTGTCCCTTGACATTTGTTTTTTTTATGATAATATTAAGATACAAAAGAGGAGGAGCTATGAATTATTCAGAATTTGTAAAAATAAGAGAAGGTTTAAGAGTTGTCAGCAAAGCACATGGAAGCAGAATTAAAGCAACAAAGGAGACGGCAAAATATATCAGTCTTCTTGAGGACTTTTTTGACGAATACGTTTCCAACATGAACGTTTTGGAGTTTGCAAGAATTGTTAGGGAAGTTTTAACTAAAGTTAATGAGGGCGAGCCTTTCGTTATAGTTTTGGGAGAAGAAATAAAAAGATTTTTCCCATCCATGATCGATGAAACTTCCCCAATAGATGAAATTTGCGAAAAAATGAAGTTTCCAATGGCTGGAATTAAAGACGAAACGAAGCGCCCCATAAGTTTTGTAAAAAGAACCGCCAAGGTTTCATCAGTTTATGTTGAGCCAAAGGATAAAAGCCGAGAGCCGGTGGAACTTGGACTTGTTTTCCCCGGCAATCCAGAGCTTAGCACGATTGGAAACACAGAAACGTCATTTAGGTATGTTCTATCACAAATAGAATATGAATATGGCCAAAAGGCAAGTGGAGCAATTGCCAACAAAATTTTTAAAGACGTAGAAAAGCAGTTTAACACTCAATGGGCAAAAGGAATGGAGTAAAAGAGGAGAGCGCAAGCTCTCTTTTTTGCCCTAAAAAGTCCCGACCTGCAAAAAATGGAGTGTCAAAATCATGTAAATTCTTTAAATTTGCAAACACACGGCGAGGTGTTGGCTTTTTGGGTTAAAATTCACAAAAAAAAGTTTAAAAAATTTAAAAAAAGTTGTGAAAAAGTGTTGACTTTTGTTTTTTTAAGTTGTATATTAATGTCACCGCTTGAAAAAAGCAGCTTGCTTTTGTGCGGTGAAATTGCACTGTTTGTGCAAGAAAGTGAACTTTGACAATTGAATATTGAGAATTTGATATAATAATTAAGTTATTATATATAGTCAAATATCAGCATTATAAAATTAAGTGTAATATGTAAATCTTCATATATAAGATATACTGCTTATTTACGCTGAGTTTTAATTCTTTAACAGATTTATAGTGAAAATGCTAAGAAATCCTAACGTAATTTAGATTAAGCTACAAAGAGCGTATGGTGGATGCCTTGGCACTAGGCGCCGAAGAAGGACGTGATAAGCTGCGAAAAGCTGCGGTAAGCTGCATATAAGCTATGACCCGCAGATGTCCGAATGCGGAAACGCACTAGCTGTAATGAGCTAGTATCATAACATGAATAAAATAATGTTATGAGGGGAACCCAGGGAACTGAAACATCTAAGTACCTGGAGGAAAAGAAAGTAAATCAACGATTGCGAAAGTAGTGGCGAGCGAAATTGCAAGAGCCCAAACCTAAATCAGAAATGATTTAGGGGTTCGGACCCCAACGTGGTATTGAAATTGGTAGGTGAACACAACTGGAAAGTTGGACGAAACAGGGTAATGGTCCCGTAACCGAAACCGAAATCAAACCTAGGGTGTTCCAGAGTAGCACAGGACACGTGAAATCCGGTGTGAATGTGGGAGGACCATCTCCTAAGGCTAAATACGACCTAGTGACCGATAGCGTATAGTACCGTGAGGGAAAGGTGAAAAGAACCCCGTGAGGGGAGTGAAATAGAATCTGAAACCGTATGCTTACAAGCAGAGAGAGCACTATTGTGGCAACACAAGTGTGATCTCGTACTTTTTGTAGAACGGGCCGGCGAGTTACGATATGTAGCGAGGTTAAGCAATTAAGTTGCGGAGCCGAAGCGAAAGCGAGTCTGAAAATGGCGAATAGTTGCATGTCGTAGACCCGAAACCAGATGATCTATCCATGAGCAGGATGAAGCAGTGGTAACACACTGTGGAGGTCCGAACACACGCCTGTTGAAATAGTCGGTGATGACTTGTGGATAGCGGAGAAATTCCAATCGAATCTGGATATAGCTGGTTCTCCTCGAAATAGCTTTAGGGCTAGCCTCTGCATTATGAGATTACTGGGGGTAGAGCACTGAATGGGCTAGGGGCCTTCGCGGGTTACCGAACCTTATCAAACTCCGAATACCAGATAATTGCTAGCAGGGAGTCAGACAGTGTGAGATAAGTTTCATTGTCAAAACGGAAACAGCCGAGATCTACAACTAAGGTCCCAAAGTTTAGGTTAAGTGGAAAAGGATGTGTCACCGCTAAAACAACCAGGATGTTGGCTTAGAAGCAGCCATTCATTTAAAGAGTGCGTAATAGCTCACTGGTCGAGTAGTAGTGCGCCGAAGATAAACGGGGCTAAAACCTAACACCGAAGTTTAGGGATTAGAAGTAATTCTAATCGGTAGGGGAGCAATGTTTGCGGGCTGAAGCAGTACCGAAAGGAGTTGTGGACTGCAAACAAGAGAGAATGCCGGCATGAGTAGCGAGAGCGTGGCGAGAATCCACGCCGTCGAAAGTCTTAGGTTTCCTGGGGAAGGTTTGTCCGCCCAGGGTAAGTCGGGAACTAAGCTGAGGCCGAAAGGCGTAGGCGATGACCAACAGGTAGATATTCCTGTACCACCGATTGTCGATAAAGAGCTGATGCAGTGACACAGGAGGATAGCGAAACCGCGGTTATGGATATCTGCGGCCAAATCATGAGGGGTCTAAATTGTGAAGTACGTTTAGAGCGCACCCTAGGTGATGATGGGGAGTGAAAATTAGTAATGAAGTTCGCGAATTCACACTGGCGAGAAAAGCTGCTAGGTAGGCAATAGGTGCCCGTACCGCAATCCGACACAGGTAGACGATGAGAGAATCATAAGACGAACGGGATAACCCTTGTTAAGGAACTCGGCAAAATGACCCCG
>CALWHN010000010.1 GCA_944380415.1 uncultured Clostridia bacterium
CCGGTTCTAAGTCTTGCACTTTTTGTAAATGAAACGTCCTCCTCTGTGTGGGCAATGTTAAAATCTGAAACAACAATCAATTTTTTCCCTTCGCTCAAAATTTGTTTTATTTCATTTTTAAGATTTCTTAAAAATTCCATTTTATATTCCAACCTAGCGCCATTTGGAACGTAGACGTTGATTAAAACAAACTTTCCAAAATCACAAACTAAAACCCTGCCCTCTAAATCATAGCTCAAGCTTGGAAGCGAGCCTTTAACACATTTTAGTTCATATTTAAAACCTTTTTTAATCAAAACTGCAACGCCGCTATATCCCGCGCGGTTCCCCGGATTGAAAAAAAGCTCATAATCTAAAAGAAAATTAAAAAGAACCTGCCTAAGCTGCTGTTCGCTTGCTCTAACTTCTTGAAAGCAAACAATTTCCGGAGAGGTTTGAATAAGCCAGTTTTCAATCCCCTTTCTTCCGCTTGCTCTAATTCCATTTATGTTATATGTTACGACTCTCATATGTAGATTATATAATATATAACTTTATTTTCAAAATTCGCCAAACTAAAAATTAATCTAATTGACATTAATTTTTTTTTGTGATATATTATCAACTAGTTAGCGACCTCGTAGTAAAATCGGATATTACGGAGCCCTCCTAAGGCTTTGTTCTGGGTTCGAGTCCCGGCGGGGTCACCAAAAAAGAGCATCTTATTGCTCTTTTTTTATTTTTTTATTAAAAAAAAGGAGTTTTTAACTCCTTTTTAACCAATTGTAACCGTTCCGGTTGTGTGGATATCATTAATTCCAATAAGCGTTCCAATTGTTATATTGCAATTAATTTTAACTTCCTCTTCGTTCTCTGTTGCCGCTTTTCCAGCGGTTATGTTTCCGTTGATATTTTCAAACGAATAGTCACAATTTCTGCTGTCCTGTGAAATTTCAACATCTCCTTCAACAGAGGCAAACTTCTGCTGGCCATAGACATTGCTTAAATAAAGTTTTGAAGCCAAATCTGAAATTTTAATGTCGCCATAACTTGAATAGCTGTCTGTGGTTTCAATTCTGACATCGCCGTTTGATTCAATTGCAACGCCCTCTGGATTGAGGTTTAAATTCCCGCTAGATTTAATGTTGACAGAACTTGCCTTAATTGTTGTTGCAATTGAAGCAGAGCCAACTTCCAAATTAATTGCCCCAAGCGTTGAAAGCTCGGCATTGCTCGTGTTGAATGTTACATAACTTGTTATTCCAAGTGAGCCGGTTGTTTTGACGTTGAGCCCCGCAATTCCAAGAGAACTTGGCGTTAAGTTAGATTGGCTGTATTCATCTCCAATTGAAACACTTCCCTTTCCAGCGTCTATGTCATAATTGAAATCTTTTAACATGTTTTCTAGTGAGGTGTTTGGAAGTCTAACAATAATTTGGCTTGAATTTGATGTAACCCAAAAACCTTCTGGGATGTTTGCTGTAATTTCAAGAGTTTTTGTATCTCTATAATATTTGATAGTTGTCGATGAGGTTACAACGTCGCCGGTTGTGAAACCTGTTGTTTTGTTGTCAACAAAAACTCTCATATATCCGCTGTTTTCATCTGTTGGCGTTGCTCTAATAACTTGAACTGAATGGCTGTTTGAAACAACTTTAACTGTTTCAATGTCCAAGTCTGTTAGCTGGGTGTCAGTAACATATGAGTAATATCCCGCCTTCAATGTGAGCCCGCCGTTTGAAACCTGGCTTACATATCTTGGAATTTCAGAGTTGACATAATATGTCACAGTTAAATCTGTTCCAACTTCAACCCTATATGTCGTTGTTGAAGAACTTGTTTGCGCTTTAAGCGTGTATGCCCCAGCGGAAATAAATGTTAACTTGCCGTCGGACAAAGTTGCAATGGAAGAGGTGTCTGCAAAGCCATCAATTACAAAGTTTGTTATCCCTGTTGGCTCTGTTACAACTTTATAAACTTGTTGACCATGGTTTGTTAAAACAACTTTGTATGTGTCTTGTTCTCCCTCGGAAGTTATTCCGTTTAAAATGTAATCTCCTGTTGCAATTGGAGAGAAAATTCCATTTTCAAGAACATAAACTCCTGGGACTTCAATTCTCGTGATTGTTTGTTGTTCGTCGTTTGTTCTTCCATCTGCACCAGTTATCCATGTTCCGTCATACTCGTAATAACTATAACTTAAGTCCTCGTTTACTCTATAAAATCTTGTGTAATTTCTATCGAGAACTTCACCATAATATATGAAATAATCTCCAGGTGAATTGAAGGAAATTCTGTTGTCAGTGATTGTATAGCTTTCATCCGGCGCGTTTATCAATGCGCCTTCAGAATAAAGTTCAATTTTTGTCGAGTGAAGATAGACGTTCTTTTCCTCTTCACGTTCAACAAATCTTGCTGTGTTTTCAACTTGGCTGCCGCCACTTTGATAAGTTAGATCAACAAACAAGTAGGAGCCTTGTTTGCCATTTTTTAAAGTGTAGTTAACAACCGTTGGGTTGAAACTTCCGTTTTCTACTAGCCAAGAAATGTCTGAATTATATTCATAAACATCAGTATCTTGATAATCAACCGAGACATCTTGCTTAAAATATTTTAATCCAAAAATGCTTGTTCCTGGACTGAAAATTAAAATTACAACACAAATTAAAAAGGCCGCAAGCAAAATTCCCAAAAAGATGAAGAAATATGTTAAAAAGCCTCTATTAACCTTTTTCATCTAAAACCTCCTCTTATTGCTTATATATTAACACAAAATACACTATTTAGCAAGACAAATTTAAAAAATCTATTGATTTATTTACTTTTTTAAGTTAAAATAAATTAGACAAATTTTTAGGAGGGTAAAATGGATTTTGACAGCCCTTACAGCTACTATAACATGAGCCGAGGCGAACAGAAGCAATATGTTGACGAGGCCAGAAAAATTGCGCTTGAAATGCGAAAGGCAACTTCTAATGAAATTGCACTTTCCCTTGCTGCTGCAGCAAAGGAATATAAAAAACTTTTAGCAAAATTCTATTCAACTAAAGATGGACAAGTTTCAAAGCTCAAGGCAAGGCTTGCAAAATTAAACGAACAAAAAAAACTTAAAATAAGCTATGGAATTAGAAAAAGCCTTGAAGTAAATTGCTTCAAAGATTACATCAACATGTTGACCTATGATAATAGACACAATCTTGCAGAAATAATTGAAAAACATGTTGATGCCCTTTACCGCCGGGAGGACGCAATTAACAGAATGATTAACGACGGAGAGGTTGACAACTTGATAAGAGAAATTGTAATTCCTCCAAACTACCGAGTTAAAGCAAACACTCTTCAACTTTGCCAAACAGAAAGAGCAATTTGGGTTGAAGGAAAATATCCAATAAAAGGAATGTCAAAAGAAAAGGCCATGCGCTTTCTATCCTCCGCCAAAAAGCGTGCAAATGAAACAGGAACACTTTTGGCCAAGTTAGACCAAGAAATCTCTTCCGTAAGTGAGCAGCTTAAAGTTGCGCAAGCACAGGCCGCTTCAGAAGAAGCAAAAGAAGAGAGAAAGAAATTTAACGAAGCTTCAAAAAAATTTAGCGAAGAGCTAAACAATGAACTTGGCCAAAGAATTGAACTATTTTTAAAATCTGAAACGGACTCGCCTTTTAAAAGCCAAATTTCTAAAACTTTAAAAAATGCGCAAAAAACTCAAATTGAAAAAAAGAAAAAACCTTGTCCGTTAATTTGCCCCCAAACTCTGCTTTACTTAGTTCACAATGTAAACAACGGAAACATACAGCTTCCTCAGGAGCAAAGTCAACAAATTTAAATTCAGCCAGCTTGGCTGAATTTTTTCTTTTATTTAACATTAACAACAAAAAACTTCATATAAATATATCGCAAAAATAAATTAAGGGGATTTTTATGTTTTTGGGAATTTGCGGTATATTAGGGAAGATGGGAAGTTTGGTTTTTGAGTGCGCTAAGCAATCAAAAGATTTCACCGTCAATCTTGGTGTTGACAAACGGGCAGAAGAACTTGTTAAAGGAATTTTTTTAACATATAAATTAAAAAATTTAAACTACAAAACAAACGTTTTAATTGATTTTTCAAGCCGCGAGATGACACAAGAGCTTTTAGAATATGCAGTTAGAACAAAAACTCCGCTTGTAATTGGAACAACAGGCCAAACAACGGAAGACTTAATTGCAATTCACAATGCGGCAAAAGAAATTCCAATTATGCTCTGTCCAAACACCTCTCTTGGCGCGGCCTACTTAATTAACTCTGCAAAGGAAGGTGCGCAATATTTCTTGGACTACAACTATGAAATTGACATCTCGGAAACCCATCACTCCCAAAAAAAAGACGCCCCAAGCGGAACAGCTCTTGCAATTGCAAATGCAATTTTGTCGGTTGCGCCCTCTTTAAAACAAGTTACAAGCTTTGAAAACGGAAGGCAAAGCGGCGATCTTTCAATTTCATCGAGGCGCCTTGGCGGAGTTGTTGGCGAGCATGAGGTTTCCTTTGCAAGCCAAGGGGAAATAATAAGCATAAAACACAGAGTTTTAGACAAAAAGGTCTTTGCTCTTGGCTCGCTTGAATGTGCAAGGTTTATCGCCTTCAAGTCTCCTGGCCTATACACAATTTCAGATATGTTTGACTTTAAAAAAGCTCAAACGCCGCCTGGACATAACAATGTTGAACAAACAAATGGTTTTTCTAAATAAAACTTAAATCTCTCTCAATTATTTCCAAAATTTCTTCCCTGCCCTGGCCAGTTTGAGAAGATGATTTAATCAAATTTTCCTTCCCAAGTTTTAATGTGGCCGTAATCAGCGGAAGATTTTTTGAAAGCTGAGCCTTTGAAAGTTTGTCAGCTTTAGTCAAAACAACGGAAAAAGGAATTTGGTTGTAATATAAAAAATCGATAAGTTGCAAATCATTTTCTGTTGGCTTGTGGCGGCAATCAATTAAAACAAAAACCCGCCTCAAATTTTTTCCATTTAGCAAATAGCCCTCAATCAGCGGGCTCCAATTTTCGCTCTGCTCTTTACCTGCTTTAGAAAACCCATAGCCTGGAAGGTCAACCAAAACAAACATATTTTGCTTGTTCTTGTTAACTATAAAATAGTTGACAAGTTTTGTGTGGCCAGGGGTTTGAGATGTTTTTGCAAGTTTTTTTCGCGAAGTTAGCATGTTGATTAAGGAACTTTTCCCACAGTTACTTCTTCCAACAAATGCAAATTCAAGAGCACCAAGGTTTAAAAGATCCTCAAATTTGGAAACACTTTTAACAAATTCCGCACTGCTAATAACCATAAGCAAATTATACATAATTTTTTAAACATATTGCAAACTTTTTTTTAATATGCTATAAATATATTAAGGAGGCTGTTATGTTAAAAAGAATTTTAAATTGGGTTGTATCCATCGCGGGCTTTCTTCTTTTAATTGCTCTGCTTTTAATATCTTTAAACAATCATCTTCATTTTATGGACGAAGCAATTGCAAACGCACAGGGCTTGGTTGACTACCTTGTAAACTATGGCGCGCTTACGATTGTTGGCGCAATGGTTGTTGTTAATTTAATTGGAAAAAGTATTATAAAAATTGTTCTCCTGCTTATTTTCCTTGCAATGGCGTTTTTCTACATCTTCTCAAGCGTTTTTCCAGCGGATTTCGTTAAACTCTTTGGAATTGCATAAAAAACTGCAAATAAATTGCAAAAAAATAAAAGGCCAAATTATTGGGCCTTTTTTTCTTTCTTATCTTCAATAACTTTTTTGCCATCATAACTTCCACATTTTTTGCAAACTTTGTGTGGAACTTTAAGTTCGTGGCAAGTTGGACATTCAACTAATGTTGGCGCAGAAACTTTAAAATTTGCCGAATTTCTTGAATTCCTTCTAGCTTTTGAAACCTTACCCTTTGGAACTGCCATCTTCTTTTCCTCCTAATAAATTTTTTAAAATCTTGCTTGGCTATTATATCACATAGCGCTTTTTTGTCAACTTTTTTTTGTTATTTTATTAAATTTAGCGTGTCTCTTGCAATAACAAGTTCTTCGTCCGTTGGAATTCTAAAAACCTTAACGCGCGAGTTTGGCTTTGAAATTTCTTCAACCGTTCCTCTTGGAAGGTTGTTGTTCTTTTCCTCGTCGAACTCAACGCCAAGATATTCCATGTTAGAAAGGCTCAGCTCTCTTAAATCCGCCTGGTTTTCGCCAATTCCGCCAGTGAAAACAATTGCATCAACTCCATTTAAAAGCGCAGCATATGCACCGATGTATTTCTTAATTCTGTGGGCCATCATTGGAACAACAAGTTTTGCGCGCTCATTTCCATTTTCAGAAGCTTCGTTTATGTCCATCATGTCGCTTGAAACGCCAGAAATTCCAAACGCCCCACATTTTTTGTTGAAATATTGAGCAATTTCGTCGCCTCTTAAATCAAGCTTTTCTGCAATGAATGAAACAACAGAGGCGTCAACATCGCCGCTTCGCGTTCCCATAATTAACCCCTCTAACGGAGTGAAACCCATTGAAGTGTCAATGCTGTGGCCGCCACTAACCGCTGCAAAGCTTGAACCGTTCCCAAGGTGTACTGTTATAATTTTTGCGTCCTTTAAATCCTTTCCCAAAAGTTTTGCAGCTTCGCCAGAAACAAACTTGTGGCTTGTTCCATGGAAACCATATCTTCTAATTCTCCAATCTTCATATGCTTCATATGGAATTGCATATAAAAACGCTTCTTTTGGCATATTTGCGTGAAAAGCCGTGTCGAAAACAGCAACTTGAGGCGCAGACGGAAGAATTTTTTGACAAGCGACAATCCCTGAAATATTTGCCGGCATGTGAAGCGGGCCAAGAGGCTTTAACAATTCAAGGTTTTTCATAACCTCGTCTGTTACTAAAACAGAGTCCTTATAAATTTCGCCGCCATGCAAAACCCTGTGGCCAACAGCTGAAATTTCGTTTAATGATTTGATAACGCCAAACTCGCCGCTTGTAAGCAAGCTTAAAACTTTTTGCATTGCCTCATTGTGGTTTTTAAGCTCCATTTCAATCTTCGTTGAATTTGAGCCATATTTGTGAGTTATAAAAGAGCCTTTTATTCCAATTTTTTGGCAATTTCCCTTCGCCAAAACAGTTTCTTTTTCCATGTCGAAAAGTTGATATTTAAGTGAACTGCTTCCCGCATTTATAACTAAAATTTTCATTTTTTTCTCCTTAAAAATAAAGTAAACTTGCCCGCGGCAAACTTACTTAAATATAGAATACTAAATATATGAAAATATGTCAAGTGTTCTAAAAATTTTTACCAATTGTTTTTTAATTTTTAATTTTTTTATTATAATAATTATGTTTAATTTACTTTTAAGGGGGAAAATTATGAAAATTGCAATTGTAACTGGCGCATCATCTGGAATTGGAAGGGAATTTGCCAAACAAATAGACGGGCTTGGCTTTGATGAAATTTGGGGAATTGCGCTCGACAAGGAGGGGCTGGAGACTCTTTGTGAGGAAATGAAAACAAAGGTTGTTCCTCTTGCGCTGGATTTAACAAAGGAAGAAAGTTTTTTAGCCTATCAAAAAATGCTTGAAGAAAACAAGCCCGAAGTCAGCTTGCTAATCAACTGCAGCGGCTTTGGAAAGTTTGGGAGGTATGACGAAATTCCTCTTGAGCAATCGCTTAACATGATAGACCTAAACTGCAAGGGAACTGTTAGAATGACAGAACTAACACTTCCATACATTCCAAGGCTTGGAAGGATTGTTCAAATTGCCTCAATTTCAGCGTTTGCGCCAATTCCATATGTAAACGTCTATGCTGCAACCAAAGCATTTTTAAAAAGCTATTCCGTTTCTCTCGGCGAAGAGCTAATTCCAAGAAAAATTTCCGTAACTTGCGTTTGCCCATATTGGACAAAAACCCAATTCTTTAACCGCGCAAAATCAACTCAAAACGATGTTATAACCTACTATCAAGTTATGTATGACCCTAAAAAAGTCGTTAAATATGCTCTAAAATGCGCTAAAAAACGAAAAAGATTTTCTTTATATGGGATAACAACTAAATTTATGGCATTTTTAACTAGAATTATACCAACTGGCGTTTTTCTTTCTATTTGGCGCAAACAACAAAATTTTAAGAAAAAATATTGGAGAAAATAAAAAGTTGCATTAGCAACTTTTTTCTATTTTATAAAGCAAAATCTTCATTCTTTGTTTTTTTGTCTTCAGATTTTATTTCTACCTCACCAGTTTTTCTTTTTATATTTTTATGTTCTTTTTCTGGGCTCTTTTTTTTAACTTTTTCATTTATATCAGCAATGTTTTTCAAAATTTCTGAAATTTCCCCAATCATACAATAATTATTTTCCCCATTTTTGCTTTTTATTGCTGATTTTTTCATTCCGATTTTTTCGTATAGTTTAATTGCTTTCTCATTTGTTGTCTCGACATCTAAAGTTAAAAATTTTATTGACTTGTCTTTTTTAACTAGCTGTTGCAAAGTTATTCCAATTAAATTTGTTGCAATATTTCTTTTCCTATAGCTTTCTGCAACGCCCACATCAATTATATATATATCATCATTAAGATAATAGCCTTGATTGTATATAATAAAACCAATAACAGAGTTTTCATAAAGAACAATATAACTTGTATAACTTTCACTTCGTAGAAAATACTTCATATCATTTTTATCAAATATTAAATCTAAATAGCCTCCAGCAGATTGTTCTATTTCACAAATTTGTTTAAAATTTTCTTCTGAAAGACTATTATAATTTACTTTTTTTATTTTGAAATCCATGGCTATATTATACATGAATTTATTTAAACTTGCAACAAAAAAAACCAGTCGTTCGGTTAACTGGTTTTTTTGTTTCCAAGCCGTTCGGTCTGCTTGGGTTAGATTTTAAATAATTATTTGATAATTTGTGCAACAACACCGCTTCCAACAGTTCTTCCGCCTTCACGGATAGCGAAGCGAAGACCTTGCTCGATAGCAATTGGTGAGATCAATTTGATTGTCATGCTAACGTTGTCGCCAGGCATAACCATCTCAACTCCTTGTGGAAGTTCAATTGTTCCTGTAACGTCTGTTGTTCTGAAGTAGAACTGAGGCCTATAACCATTGAAGAATGGTGTGTGGCGTCCGCCTTCTTCTTTCTTAAGGACGTAAACTTCTGCTGTAAACTCTGTGTGTGGGTGGATTGAACCTGGTTTGCAGAGAACTTGTCCTCTTTCAATTTCTTGACGAGTGATACCACGAAGCAATACACCAATGTTATCTCCTGCTTGAGCTTCATCAAGAAGTTTTCTAAACATTTCAACGCCTGTAACAACAGTTTGTTTTTGTGCACCAAGGCCAACAATTTCAACTGTGTCACCAACTTTAACAACTCCTCTTTCTACTCTACCTGTTGCAACAGTTCCACGTCCTGTAATTGTAAAGACGTCTTCAACTGGCATCAAGAAAGGCTTGTCTGTTTCACGAACAGGGTCTGGAATGTAAGAGTCAATTGTGTCAAGAAGTTCTTGAATTGGCTTTAACCATTCGCTGTTGATGTCGTTTGCATCGCAAGCTTCGTTTGCTTTTAATGCAGAACCCTTAATGATTGGAGTTGTGTCTCCTGGGAATCCATAAGCTGTTAAAAGATCACGAATTTCCATTTCAACAAGTTCCAAAAGTTCTGGATCGTCAACTTGGTCAACTTTGTTCATAAATACAACGATGTATGGAACGCCAACCTGACGAGCGAGCAAGATGTGCTCTCTTGTTTGAGGCATTGGGCCATCAGCTGCTGAAACAACCAAAATAGCTCCGTCCATTTGAGCAGCACCAGTGATCATGTTTTTAACATAGTCAGCGTGTCCTGGGCAGTCAACGTGTGCATAGTGGCGCTTTTTTGTTTTGTATTCAACGTGTGCAGTATTGATGGTAATACCTCTTGCTTTTTCTTCTGGTGCCTTATCAATTTCATCATATTTCATAGCATCAGCAAGACCAAGCATGTTGCTGTAACGGCAGATAGCAGCCGTAAGTGTGGTCTTTCCGTGGTCAACGTGGCCAATTGTTCCAATGTTAACGTGGGTTAAAGACCTGTCGAATTTTTCCTTTGCCATTTTTAATTCTCCTTATTAATATTTTGTATTTTGTTAATACGATTGCATGTTAACATATTTAAAAAATTTTTGCAAACGATTTTAACCTATTTTTTAGCTCTTTCACCAACAATTTTGTCGGTAATTGACTTTGGAACTTCCTGATATTTAAGAGGTTCCATAACGAAAGTTCCACGTCCTTGAGTTTGAGAGCGCAAATCTGTTGCATAACCAAACATCTCTGCAAGAGGAACTTCTGCGTTGATTCTTTGAACGCCTGGAATTGTGTCGTTCCCAAGAAGGATTCCGCGGCGGCTTGTAAGGTTTCCCATAACCGTTCCAAGATATTCATCTGGAACTTCAACAGTAACTTTCATAATTGGCTCAAGCAGAACTGGGCTTGCTTTTGTTGCGCCATCTTTAAATGCCATTGAAGCAGCAATTTTGAAGGCCATTTCTGAGGAGTCAACCTCGTGGAAAGAACCGTCATAAACAGTAACTCTGAAGTCAACAGTTTCATATCCTGCCAAAACTCCGCACATTTTTGCCTCTTTAATTCCGTTGTTGATTGGTTGGATATATTCTTTTGGAATTGAACCGCCAACTGTTTTGTCAACGAATTCATATCCAGCGCCTCTTTCAAGCGGCTCCATCTCAATCAAGCAGTGACCATATTGTCCCTTACCACCAGACTGACGGATATATTTTCCCTCTGCCTTAACTGGCCTTGTAATAGTTTCGCGGTAAGAAACCTGTGGTTGACCAACATTTGCCTCAACTTTAAACTCACGAAGCAAACGGTCAACGATAATTTCAAGGTGCAACTCACCCATTCCGGCAATAAGTGTTTGCCCTGTTTCATTGTTTGTTGAAACTCTGAATGAAGGATCTTCACGGGAAAGCTTTGCAAGCGCAAGCGCCATTTTTTCCTGCATATCCTTTGTTTTTGGCTCGATTGCAAGCTGAATAACCGGCTCTGGGAAATTCATGCTTTCAAGTTGAATTGGGTGTTTTTCATCGCAAAGCGTGTGGCCAGTTATTGTATCTTTAAGGCCAACAATTGCTGCGATATCTCCTGCTCCAACTTCTTGAATTTCTGTTCTGTTGTTTGCGTGCATTCTGATAAGTCTTCCAACTCTTTCAGTTTTTCCGGTAATTGAGTTGTAAACATATGACCCTGCCTTCAAAACACCGCTGTAAACACGGAAGAAAGTCAATCCGCCAACGAATGGGTCTGTTGCAATTTTAAATGCAAGCCCTGCAAAAGGTGCGTTAACGTCTGCTTCTCTGGTTTCTTCTTTTCCAGTTTCTGGGTTAATTCCCTTAATTGCCTCAATGTCAAGAGGCGATGGAAGATATTCAACCATTGCGTCCAAAAGATTTTGAACGCCCTTGTTTTTATAGGAAGAACCGCAGAGCATTGGCGTTACTTTCTTTGAAATTGTTGCCGCACGAATTGCTTTGTTTAGTTCTTGAATTGAAATTTCCTCGCCCTCGAAATATTTTTCCAAGAGCGCATCATCTGTTTCAACAATTGTTTCAATAAGTTGATTTCTTCTCTTCTCTGCCTCTTCTCTATATTCCTCTGGAATTTCAACCTCGTCAATTATCTTTCCAAGATCGTCTTCTGGAATATATGCTTTCATCTTCAAAAGGTCGATAACACCTTTAAATGTTTCAGCCATTCCAATTGGCATTTGAAGAGGAAGCGGCGTTGTGTGAAGCCTGTCTCTAACGCTGTCAACACACTTGTCGAAATATGCATCATCTCTATCCATTTTGTTAACATAGATGATAACTGGAACTTTACATTCGTTTGCCTGTCTCCAAACGGTTTCTGTTTGAGGTTGAACCTTATCTCTAGCGCTCAAAACCAAAACAGCACCGTCCAAAACCTTTAACGAACGCAAAACTTCAATTGTAAAGTCAACGTGGCCTGGGGTGTCGATGATGTTGATTTTATGACCATTCCATTGGCATGTTGTGCAGGCAGAAGTAATTGTAATTCCTCTTTCCTGTTCTTGAGCCATCCAGTCCATCGTTGCTTGGCCGTCGTGAACTTCACCAATTTTGTGGCTCTTTCCGGTGTAGAAAAGAATTCTTTCTGTTGTTGTTGTCTTACCGGCATCGATGTGTGCCATGATTCCAACGTTTCTGGTCAAACGTAAATCTTCAGCCATTTTTTTCTCCTTTATAATTAATTTTTAAAGTTCAATTTGCCTTTCGGCAGAATTTGTTAGCTGGGCTTTATAATCCCCAAATTTTTCAGACATAAACTGCCTGTAAATCTTTTGAACGCCTTTTTCTTCCTTTTTTGAAAAATCGTTCTGACCAAAGCAATTAAAATCTGAAAATGTAAACTCAAAAATCTTTCCAAAAGCTTCGTCAAACCTGACATAAACGCTTTCGTCAAGCTTTTCAAATTCATCAACTTTCAAATTTATATAATCTTTGCCAAAAGTTTCTAAGTCTGTTCTTCCCAATTTTTCAACAAACATACTTAAAACCTCCACTTAATCTCCAAAGCTTGGAAATTCATCTTAAAAGTTTGAAAAACCAAATTTCTTAGGCTAACACTATTAAAAATTTCTCATCTGCCTAAAATCTTTGCCTCAAAACTTTTAAAACTCCTGGAACTTTCTTAAATTGTGTTTAAACCTAGAATTTCAAAGCCAATGTTTGTTACTAACCCACAAAAGCTCAAAGCTCGAAGCGACGCAGTGTAAACCAATTTAAGGAGTCCTTAGATTTTAAAACTTTCTTAAATTGTGTTTAGACAAGGAGCACAGGGTTTTTTGGACTGAAGTGTATGAATAATACATGAGAGTTCAAAAAAACCGAAGCGACGCAGTATAAACCAATTTAAGGAAGTTTTACCAGCGGTAGTGAGCAAAAGCTTTGTTAGCCTCAGCCATACGATGCATCTCTTCCTTCCTCTTAACAGCAGCGCCAGTGTTGTTGTATGCATCAATTAATTCGCCAGCAAGCCTTTCCTCCATTGTTCTTTCGCCGTTGCGCTTTCTTGCAAAAGTTACAATCCAACGAATTGCAAGTGTTTGGCGGCGTTCTGGCCTTATTTCCATTGGAACTTGGTATGTTGCACCGCCAACTCTTCTTCCCTTTGTTTCAAGAAGAGGTTTTGTGTTTTCAAGCGCTTGGTTGAAAGCGTCAAGCGGTTCAAGACCAAGTTTTTCTTTAACTCTGTCAAATGCGCCATAAACAATTGATTGCGCTAAGCCCTTCTTGCCGTCTAACATAACTTGGTTGATAAGTTTTGTTACAAGTTTGCTGTTATACATTGGGTCTGGAAGAACATCTCTTTTGACAGCACTATTTCTTCTTGGCATATTTTTCTCCTTTTAATTAATTTCTATTTTGGGCGTTTAGCGCCATATTTTGAGCGGCTTTGATTTCTTTTTGCAACGCCTGCCGCGTCAAGTGTTCCACGAACTATGTGATATCTAACACCTGGAAGGTCTTTAACTCTTCCCCCCCTAACCAAAACAACACTGTGTTCTTGAAGGTTGTGGCCAATTCCTGGAATATAGACCGTTGCTTCACTTTTGTTAGAAAGCCTTACCCTTGCAATTTTTCTTAGCGCAGAGTTAGGTTTCTTTGGCGAAGTTGTTTTAACCGAAAGGCAAACACCGCGCTTTTGAGGACATTCGTCTAGAAGCGGAGATTTGCTCTTGTCGTCAAAGCTCTTCCTTCCTTTCCTAACAAGTTGGTTAATTGTTGGCATAACACTCTCCTTTTAAGGGCAAAGCCCAAACTCGCCTTTTGGCAACAAAAATGGCTTGCAACCTTGCAAGCCAAATAACGTCAAAAAAATTACTTTTAGGATTTCAGATTTGAATTCAGTCCGAAGACTCAACCTTAAAACCCCAAAGTCTTTCGACTTCCCACGGATAATTTCCGCAGTTCAACTTGCAAACTTTTGCCAAATTGCTGGCGCAATTGTACCACAAAAATTCCAAGTTGTCAACAATTTTAAAAAACTAATTAGTTGTAACAAAATCAACTGTAAGCGTGTATGTTTGGCCATTATATTCACAGCTAACTTCCGCCGTGTGATAGCCAAGCGAAACAACCGTGTCGTCCGTTGCATCCTGGCCGTCCAACTTTAAAAGCTGAAAGGAGCGACCTCCACTATATATAGTTTCCGGAATGTTTTGATAATCTGGATCTGGATCTGTTTTATCCAAAACAAAGGTAAGCCTGCTATCAAAAAAGCTTGAACGAATCTCCCCAAAAGTTTCTGTTCCGGTAAGGCCAGTGAAATAATATGATCTAGCAGCCATATCAGAGGCAAAAAAGCCGCTCAAAGGTTGGTCCGTTTCCGAAGGAACATAGCCGTCCTCAAAAAACCAGCCAAAGTCGTTGTAATGGGCAACGTGCTCGTAAATTTGAAACTCCTCCATGAGACGTTCAACCTGTTCATAAACCTCGTTCTCTCCGTCTTCTTCGCTCCATTCCTGTTCAGCTGAAATTACCCCATCAACTGCCATATAACTGTAGACTGACGTCGGTTGAAAAAGGTAGGCAATTTCGCCCTTTGTGTAAGTTGCGCCCATGGTCATTCCCATTGTTTGCGAACCCTCGGTCATTTCCATTTCATATTTCAGCGTTCCGTCATCAAAAAGTTTTAGATCTTGGCTCACTAGATCATCAGCCGTGCCGCCGCCGGGGACGAACTCCGACCAATAATATTTAACAACCTGAGGGCCGCCTTCATAGGAAAGCTTTCCGCTTAAATTAAAGCTTTCGTTTGGCAAGGCAAAGACAAAGGCAGAAAGCCCAAGCGTTAGAACAAGGGCAAAGACCAAAACAACCCAAAACAACATTACTTTTAATTTTGTTCCCATATTTTCTCCTTTTTATTTTTCTTTTTTAAAATATTTTTATCCCACATGCTTTTCTATATCTTTATTCATGTTCTTTCTTTTCTGCATTTTTTACATGTTTTTTAAAAATTTTTTCTAAAAATATTAAAATAATGGTATTATTAAGCCATGAGAGTTATTTCTGGAAAATTTAAGGGAAAAAACCTTAGTTTTGTTTCAAACGAAGAGCTGAGGCCAACGGCAAACATGGTTCGCCAGGCGCTTTTTACAAAACTTCAATTTGAAATTTCTGGCAAAAGGTTTTTAGACCTCTTTGCGGGAAGCGGTGCAATTGGAATTGAGGCGCTCTCTCGCGGCGCTGGGCGGGTTGTTTTTGTTGACAAAAGCCCGCTTGCAATTAAGATTATAAAACAAAACATTTCTAACACTATTACGGGCAACCGTCAATTTGAGGTTGTTCATGCGGATTTTAGGCGCGCGCTTGAAACGCTTTTAGAAGAATTTGATTTCATTTTTTTAGACCCGCCATATAAAAGCAACTTTTATTTAGAGGCGGCAAACCTAATTTTAAAAAACAACCTCCTTTCAAATGGTGGAATGCTCATATGTGAACATGAGGCAAAAAGCCCATTTGAAATTTCGGGTTTTAAAGTTATTTCAAGAAAAAAATATGGAACAAAGATGCTTTCATATTTTATGAAAGAAGAGGATAGCCAACTCCCTCCAAATTCCGATTAAAAGTTATTCCTCTTGAGAGGGACATAAGTTTAAACTTAACTTGGTCTGGCGAAAGGCTTGGCTCACTTTCTAAAATTAACGCGGCAAGGCCGGCAACCATTGGCGTTGCAACGCTTGTTCCGCTCATTGTTGTGTAAAGATTTTCCGCGCTGTTAGAGCAAGAAGTTATGTTAACGCTTGGGGCAACCAAATCTGGCTTAAATCGTCTAAACGCTGGGCCGCGCGAAGAAAAGGGCGCAATTTCAAACTGTTTTGGGCTAAAAGAGCCGGCCTTTCTGTTGTCCTTAAGCCCGCCAACAGTTATTATTCTTGGGCTAATTCCAGGGCTTTTAATTGTTTCAAACTCTGGCCCGCTGTTTCCCGCGGCGGCAACCATTGTTATTCCCCTGTTCCAAAGAACTTCTGCGCCTTTCATAATTGGGTCGCTTGCGCCAAGCGGCTCACTTCCAAAACTCATGCAAACAACTTTTATGTTATATTTTTTTTGATTATCGTAAATCCATTGCATTGCCTCCAAAATTCTAACAGCGTTTGCTTCGCCCTTTTCGTTTAGGGCTTTGATTGAAATTATATTGGACTGGGGCGCAATTCCCATAAATTTTTTCCCGCTTGCCGCCCCGTTTCCGCTTCCAACCCCGCTAACGAAAGTTCCATGGCCGTTGTCATCATAGAAATTTTTCCTTCCCGAAACAAGGTCAACAAAGGCGCAAATTCTTGGCTTTCCAAGAAGAAAGTCAACGTGGGGCGCAATTCCCGTGTCGATGTATGCAATTGTTACATCTCTTCCAAATCTTTCTCCCGCGCCCAAAATTTTTCTTGCAACATCCATAAGCGCCATAACGTTTGACTGCTTTGTTATTGTTTTAACCCAAGTTTTTTTTGTTGATTCCAAAAGCTTTTCGGTTTTTATTTTTAGCCCAACTGCGCCAATAAAGGGAAGGGAGCAAACAAGCTCTCTTTCGGAAAAAAACTGTTTTGCCTTTTCAATGTTTGAAACATAGGCAATACACTCAATTTCTCTGTTAGAACACGTTGAAACAACTTCCAATAAACTTTTGTCCAGTTTGTTATTTTTCATATGTAACCCGCTTTTATCTAATTTGATCTAGGAGTTTATCCAAATTTTTAATTTGCTCGTCGGAGAGCATTGGCCTAATCGCCTCAATTTTTTCCGCAAGCTCGGAAAAGTTGAACGTTCCGTTTCTCTTTTGTTTTCCAACCTGGCTAAAAAGCTCGCCCATAAGTTCGCCCTCAGAAAGTTTTGAATATTTGTCAAACGTCTTTTTTAAATCTTCTTGGGAAGTTTGAGCCCCTGCCTCAACTTTTGGGCCTTCCCTCTTTTCGCCAGCAAATTCAAACAAACTCTTTCCCACCCTAAGCCTCCAAAAACTTTTTTTAACTAAATTATTATATGAATTCATATATATATATTGTTATAAGGAAAATACATATGGATTTTAAAAATCTTTTGTCAAGCCTTGGCGCTTTGTCAAATCTTGTTTCAAACCAAAACAATCCTCAACCTGGCCAGAATTTTTCTGGCGTCCAAAACGCCCCGCCTTCTTCCGAGCAAAACCCCTCTGTTCGTTATTTCCCAGAGGACATAACAAGCGGGCCTGCGCAAACGGCTCAAACCCAAAACTTTCAAAGTTTCGGCGGGCAAAATCAAAATGTTCAAAACCAAAATTTCCAAGGTCAAAACCTCCTTTCAAACCTCTCCTCAATCCTCCCCCTTCTTGGCCTAATTTTTGGAAAGAACTCAAATCTTTCCAGTTTGATTTCAGGCAATTCAAACCTTGGCCAAATTCTTTCTCTTTTCTCAAAGCAAGAGGAGAAAAAAAGCCTTCCATCAATTGATAGTTATAAAAAAATTGAATAATTTATAAAATAACAATTTTTGCACAAGATAGAAGGAAGAGGGATTAATGAAACAAAGCAAAACAATTGTTCTAACTGGCGGAGGAACGGCCGGCCACATAACACCAAACCTTGCGCTATGCAGCGAGCTTGAAAAACATTTTCAAAAAATTGTCTATGTTGGAAGCGGCGGAATGGAAAAACAGCTTGCAAAAGATTTTGGCCTTGAATTTAAAGAAATTCCCGCGGTTAAACTTGTTAGAAGCCTTTCTTTAAAAAACTTAAAAATTCCATTTTTGCTTTTAAAATCAATTAAGGCTGCAAAAATAGTTTTAAAGGAGATAAGTCCAAATGTCGTCTTCTCAAAGGGCGGCTATGTTTCAATTCCAGTTGCAATTGCGGCAAAGCGGCTTAACATTCCCGTTATAACCCACGAGTCCGACCTTTCGCTTGGCCTTGCAAACAAAATAATTTCCCACTACAGCGTTTTAACCTTAACCGCCTTTAGCAAAACCGCCGAAAACAAAAAAAATTTTCTCTATGTTGGAAGCCCAGTTAGGCAGCAAATTTTTAACGGAAAAAAGAAAAATCTTCCGTTTAAACTAAACCCAAACAAAAAAACGGTTCTCTTCTTTGGCGGAAGCCTTGGCGCAAAGGCAATTAACCAATTTGTCTATGACAACGTTGAAATATTATCTAGGAAATACAATGTTCTCCATCTAACCGGAAAGGGAAAGGCAAAACAAATTTCCGCGCCAGATTATCATCAACAAGAGTTTTCAAACGAAATTGAAAATTATTTTGATGCAGCAAACTTTGTTGTTTGCCGCGCTGGCGCCAACAGCATTTTTGAACTTTTGGCAATCAAAAAGCCAATGCTTTTAATTCCTCTTTCAAAAGCAGAAAGCCGGGGCGACCAAATTGACAACGCAAATTATTTTAAAGAAAAAGGAATGTGCGAGGTTTTGTTGCAAGAAAATTTAAATTGCGAAAATTTATTTGAAAAATTAAAAATATTGAAAAAAGACGAAGAAAAAATTAAAAATAAAATTATTTCAGAAAATTTGTCAAACCCAAATAAAAGAATTGTTGAAATTATTGTTAAAAATTCAAAAAATTAGTTAAAATTATTGTTTTTTTATTAAAATTGTTTATTTCTTGAATTTTTATTGACGTTTAAACAAACTCCAATTGCGCTCATAAAAACAATTATGGACGTGCTTCCTGCGCTTATAAACGGAAGCGGAAGACCTGTTGGCGGAATCATTCCCGTTACAACACAAAGGTTGATTATAACTTGAATTGCAATAACGCTTGCAATTCCAAGCGCCAAAAGCGCGCCAAACCTGTCGCGGCTGTTTTTTGCAACCTTAACCAAAAGGAAAATTAAAACTGCAAAAACCAAAATTAGAACAGTTGCCCCAAAGAATCCAAGCTCTTCTCCAATTATTGAAAAAATAAAATCGCTTTCTGAAAATGGAAGAAACATATATTTCTGTCTTGAATTAAAAAGCCCAACTCCAAAGAGGTTTCCGCTTCCAAGAGAATAAAGCGACTGGATAAGCTGAAAGCCCTCGCCCTGAGGATTTGCCCACGGGTTTAAAAAGGCCATGAATCTTTGAATTCGATAGGGCTCAATTAAAATCAAAACGGGAACAGCGGCCGCCGCGGGAACGCCAAGAATCATGAAATGTTTCATTCTTGCCCCGCCAACAAAGAGCATAAAGAGCATGATTAGCCCCATGCACATTGTAATGCTCATGTTCGGCTCTAAAATAATCAAAATGCAAAAGAGCGTTCCAACCGCCAAAACCGGAAGAAGTGTTTTAAACTTTCCAACTTTTTCATAGTTTTCGGAAAGATAGGCCGCGGCAAACAAGACAAAGGCAAATTTTGCAAATTCGCTCGGCTGAATTGTGAAAAACCCAAGGTTAATCCACCTTCTTGCGCCATAATTTTCAACGCCAACAACAGGAATGAAAACAAGGGCAAGCAATATTACTGAAATTATAACTCCCGCCCATTTAAATTTTTTAAGCTTTTGATAGTTTATTTTTGAAAAGACAAACATTGCAACTGCGCCAAGCGCTACGCCAACAATTTGCTTTGTCAAATAGAAATATGGGTTGCCGTAGCGATATTGAGCAACATAGCTGCTTGCGCTGTAAACCATAATGCAGCCAAAAATTCCAAGCCCTAAAACAATTAAAAAAATTGCTAAATTAATTTTGTTGAAATTTTTTTCGCGAACAAATAAATTTTCTTTAAAATTAATATTTTTTTTAAAATTTAACAGTAAATTTTTTGATTTTATGGAGTTTTTTTTCATTTTAATTCCTCCATAACCAATTTTTTAAAATAATTTCCGCGATGCTCAAAATTTTTAAATTCATCAAAACTTGCGCATGCAGGAGAAAGAAGAAGATTTATTTCGCCGTCAAATTCCCTGCAAAATTTAATTCCAAGCGCTGTTGCCTCTTTTAAATTTTTTGCAAGAGAAAACTCTTCAAAGCCAGCTTCCTTTGCTGCGCAAACCATCTTCTCAGTTGTGGCCCCATAGATTATTGCACGCTTAACGGCGCCCTTTAAAGGCGAAAAAAGCCTTTTAAAGTCCTCTCCCTTGTCGCTTCCGCCAAGAAGAACAGCGATGTTTCCGCCCGTTGCGTTTATGTCTGAAAGTGCGCTTGCAATGTTTGTTGCCTTGCTGTCGTTAATGCAAGTTATCTTCCCCCTTTTTAAAACAATTTCAAGCCGGTTTGGAAGCGGAAGGAAACTTGAAACCTTGGATGAAATTTTTTCGCCGCTGAGCCCACACAGGCTTGTAATTGTTATTGCGGCAAGGACGTTTTCAAGGTTTTTTTCTCCAACAAGTTTGATTTGAGATTTGTTCATTATATAAACATTGTAAAAATCCTCTTTAAAATAAATCTCCTCGCCGGAAAGATAGGCGCCTTTAAAATTTGGATTTGAAAGCTGATCAAATTTGGAAAAATAATATTTCTTTGCCACACACTTTTCTGAAAGAGCAAGAACCTCTTCTTCGTCATAGTTTAAAACACAATAGTCCTTTTCCGTTTGATTTTGAAAAATCTTTGCCTTGGAATTGCGATAGTTTTGATATGTTTTGTGCCTTGTCAAATGGTCGGGCGCAAGGTTTAAAATTGCAGAAATCTTTGGCCTAAACTGCTTGCAAGTTTCAAGCTGATAGGAACTGACCTCACAAACAATTATGCTTCTCGAATCTGTTTTCCCCGCGAGAGATGTAAGCGGAATTCCAATGTTTCCCGCAAGAAAGGTGTTTTGCCCTTCTAAAATTTTGTAAACAAGCGAAACTGTTGTTGTCTTTCCGTTTGTTCCTGTAATTGCAATGTAATTTCCGTTAACATTTAAATATCCAAGTTCAAGTTCGCCCAAAATTGGAACACCCGCCCTTTTAAGCTGGCAAACAAGTTCGCAGTCCAAGCTGATTCCCGGGCTTAAAACTGCAATTGAAAGCTTTTCAAAATTGATTTTTTTGTTCTTTTCGCCGTCAACAAAAGTTTGAGCTTTTGCACCACAAGACGAAAGAAAGGCCTTTGCCGCAAGCCCACTCTTGCCAAGGCCATAAACTAAAATTCGTTTTCCCTTATATGGATTATTTTTTGCAAAAAATCTCAAAATCCACCCGCATATAGAGTTATTGCAATTACCAATGCGCTCATGGTAACTGTTATAACTATATATACGAATGTAATTCTGTTTTCATGCACGCCCTTTTTCTCAAAATGGTGGTGAATTGGCGCCATAAGAAAGACTCTTTTTTTGGTTCGTTTAAAGTGGAAAACTTGAATACAAACAGAAAGTGCGGAGGCAACAAACATAATTCCAATTAAAGGAATTAAAAGAGTTGTTCTTGAAAAGACGGCAACGGAGGTTAAAAGGCCGCCAAGCGCAAGCGAACCGGTGTCTCCCATAAAAATTTTTGCCGGAAAAGCGTTAAAGCAAAGAAAGCCCAAAACAGCCCCAAGAGCGCAAAAACACAAAATTAAAAGGTTTTCAAATTCCCCGCTAATTGCTGGCGTCATTGCCGTTTGCTGATAGATGAGAAGAACTCCAATAAACCCAATTAAATATGCGCAAGAAACGCCGCCGGCAAGGCCGTCCAGGCCGTCCGTTAAATTAACACTGTTGACAACTGCCAAATAAACAAAGATTATAAACGGAATGATAGCCCACCCAAGGTCAATTGTTAAATCTGTAAAGGGAACAAAAATTTTGCTTGAAACAAGGTTTGAATAATAGCAATAGAATGCAACAATTGTTGCAATTCCAAACTGGCCAATTATCTTTTGATATGGCCTAAGGCCAAGGTTTTGTTTAAATTTAATTTTGATAAAATCGTCCAAAAAGCCCAAAACACCATAGGAAAGCATTACTGCAAGTGAAATCGTTGCAAGTTGGAAGTTTTTTGTAAAGAAACAAAAGGCAAAGCAAAGGGTTAAAATGAAGATGAGGCCGCCCATTGTTGGAGTTCCCTCCTTTCCCTTGTGGGCCTCAACATAGTGGAGAATTGTTTGAGAGGCCTTAAACCTTTTTGAGGCCTTGATGATAAATGGCGAAACGGCAACCGAAATCGCCAAACAAACAACGAAACAAAGAAGATAATATCTCAAATTTTTCCTCCATTAACAATTTTCGAAACCGCCATCTCTTCGTTTTTTAAATGAACAACATCCAAATCGGAATATGGCGCTTTAACGCCGTTTATATCCTGATATTCTTCTGCCCCCTTGCCCAAAATTGCAACAACGTCACCATCTTTAGAGAGATCTAGCGCGTGGCAAACGGCAATTTCTCTGTTTACAATTCTAGTGTGCCCATTTTTTTTCATTCCATGTTCAATATCGTCCAAAATTAATTCTGGATTTTCATATCTTGGATTGTCGCTTGTTAAAATAACAAAGTCGCTAAACTTTTCCGCAGCTCTTCCCATAAGTGGACGTTTTTTCTTGTCTCTGTTCCCGCCGCAGCCAAAGACTGTAATTATCCTTCTGAAAGGCATTTGTTTTAAAGTTGACAAAACTTTAACAATTCCGTCCGGCGTGTGAGCAAAATCAACAATTGCAGTTGCTCCGTTGCACAGCAAAAAGCTGTTTAACCTCCCCGGAACGGATTTAAGCGCCGCAAGGCCGCGAGAAACTTCTTCTGCCGAAATTCCAATTGCCGCCGCCGCGGACGACGCAGCAAGCGCGTTATAGATGTTATACTCTCCCAAAAGATTTATTTGGACTTTAAAGACATCGTCTAACAAATTCACAACAAACGAGGTTTTATTTGGCTTTTTAACAATGTCAACGGCAAAAACGTCGCACGGCGCCTTTAAGCCATATGTGATTATTGGAATTTGAAGGCTTGAACTAAGCTGGTAGCCTACTGGGTCGTCAACATTTAAAACGGCCACCTTAACCTTTGAAAAAAGCTTTAACTTTGCCTGTTTATAGTTTTCCATTGTTTGAAAGTAATCCAAATGGTCCTGGGTAAAATTTGTAAATATTCCAATTTCAAATGTAATTGGATCCAACTTGTCCAAATAAAGCGCGTGGGCGCTAGCTTCCATAACGACATATTTCACACCACAATTTGCCATCTCTCTCAAAACTTTAAACAATGTTTCAGGGTCTGGCGTTGTCAAATCTGTCTTTAAAAATTGCTCTCCAATATATGTTCCCTCTGTTCCAATAAGCCCAACCTTAAATCCCGCTTTTGAAATTATTGACGAGAGAAGGTAGGAAGTTGTTGTCTTTCCATTTGTTCCGGTAATTGCAATCATTTTAAGCTCGTTTTGAGGATTTGAATATAAATTTGCACAGATTTTTGAATAGGCCGCGCGCGAATTTTTAACAACAATTTGTGGAACTGTAATTCCGTCCGTTTTCCTTTGGCAAACAATTGCCGCAGCCCCTCTTTCCTGGGCTTCTTTAACATAGTTGTGGCCGTCTGTGTTTTCTCCTACAAGGCAAATAAAAAGGCTTTTTGGAACAATCTTCCTGCTGTCATAGAAAATTCCCTCAATCTCCAAATCAAAGACCGCCTCTCCTTCAAAATCTATTTCAAAAAGCAAATCTCCAAGCTTCATAAAAGCCCCTCCTTTGCCTAAATTCTACCTTAGCTTTTGCTCCAATTTTTGGCTTTTGCAAAAGTAGCAATAAAAACAAAAAAGTCGGCCAAATCTTCCATTTTCCTCCTTTTTTGCCGCGGATTAAAAACCATCCTTAATCTATTGATATTTTAAGATAAAAAAAATATAACCCGCTTTAGTGGGTTATATTTATCTTTCTGTCGAACTTATCCTCAAAATTCTTAGTCAAAATTGAAAGCGCTTCCTCAGCCGCCTGGGCTGGAAGTTTTAGCGAGGAAAGTTTGTCAAAATCTGTAATCTGGCAAAGGCGCATAACGCTGTGGACTTGCGGCGAAATTTCAACCGCGCCCGCCCCCTTGCAAGCAAGGCAAGTAACAACTCCGTCCGCGGGCGAAAAGAAGCGCTTTCCGCTAAAAGGCATTGAACACTTTCCACACCTATTTAGCGAAAGATCATATCCAAGAGCCTCAAAAATTTTAATTAAAAATTTAATTAAAACAAGCTTTGGATCGGAACCTTTAAAGCCAATTGAATCAAGCGCCTTCAACGTTTCCAAAAACAAAATTTGGTTATTTTCGTTCTCGCGCCCAACAACTTTCAAAACTTCCAAAATATTGCAAGCGCCATAAAATTTTTCAAGGTCCTGGGAAAGGCAGAAGAAGGATTCAATTATATTTGCGCCTGTTACTGAGAAAAAATCCCCCTTGGAAACCAAATCAAACTGGGCAAAACAAAACAGCTCCTTTGCCGCCTTTAACTTTGCATTTGGCTTTTTAACTCCAGCAAGCTTTGCATAAACAATTCCCCTCTCAAGCGTGTAAATTGTTATAATTTTATCAGCTTCTTTAAAGTCTTTTGCGCCAATAACAATTCCGTTAACTCTAATTTCGCTCATGGATATATTTTAGCACAATAAAATAAAAAACCCAAGAAGGGTTTTAATATTTAACTTTTTTAAGGTAAAGCCCAGAAGCTGGCGCAGTTTTTCCCGCCTTGGTTCTGTCCTTTGCGGCGAGAATTTCTTTAACATCGCCAGGCTTTATTTTCCCAATTCCAACTTCATAAAGCGTTCCAACAATTATCCTAACCATGTTATACAAAAAACCGTTTCCAGAAATTTCGAAGATAATTTGGTCTGCTTTTGTCATGTAAATTTTAATGTAGTTAACCGTTCTAACATAATCGGAAACCTCTGCTTTGGCGCTGCAAAAAGAAGAAAAGTCGTGCGTCCCAACAAGATGTTGCGCAGCCTCTTTCATAAGTTCCAAATCTGGCATCTGTTTAAACTCGCCAACAAGCCCCTCCAAAATTGGGCTTCTTCCAACTTGAAGATGATATTCATAAATCTTTTCTTTAACGGAATATCTTGCGTGAAAACTTTCAGAAACTTCTTTGGCAAAAGTTATGTGAATGTCCGAAGGAAGATAGGCGTTAATTGCGCTTACAAGTTTTGTTGAATTTAAACAGGGCTTTCGTGAGCCTTTACTTGTAAAATTAGAAAAGAATGAATTTGAAGTTGCCTCAAAAGTTGCCGTTTGGCCAAAGGCATGAACCCCGGCGTCTGTCCTTCCGCTTCCGGTCAGTTCAACATCTTCTCCAATTAATTTTGAAATTGCCTTTTCAATTGTTTCTTGAACGCTTGTTCCATTCTTTTGTCTTTGCCAGCCAACATAGCCGGTTCCTTTATAACTAATTGTAAGTAATATTTTCTTAGTTCCATTTTACCATAAATTTTAAAAATTAATTGTCGGAAAACCGTTAATTTAAAAGAATAATAAGCCTTCCCAATTAGAAATATTATAAGATATTTTTATTCCAGTGTCAACAACTAAAAAAATTAATTTTATTGATGTTTTTGTTAAAAAATTTTCGAATTTTTCTAATAATTTTTCTTTTTTTTTAGATTTTGACTAATAAGTTATGTTTTTTTTAAATTTTTTGGTAAGATAATAAAAAGGAGAAAAATATGGAAGAAAATTTCTGTAAAGTAAAAAACTTAAATTCTTTTGGCCCTTCGCCAATCCCAGAGGAAGGAAAGTTTGTCAGTGCAAAAAAAATTGAGGACATAAGCGGCTTTTCCCACGGGGTTGGAACTTGCGCTCCCCAGCAGGGCGCTTGCAAGCTAACAGTAAATGTTAAAAACGGAATAATTAAGGAGGCGCTTGTTGAAACAATTGGTTGCAGTGGAATGACCCACTCCGCCGCAATGGCCGCCGAAATTTTAATTGGAAAAACTCTTTTAGAGGCACTCAACACAGACCTTGTTTGCGACGCCATAAACGTTGCAATGAAGCAAGTTTTCCTTCAACTTGTCTATGGCCGAAGCCAGTCTGCTTTCAGCGAAGGCGGGCTTGAAATTGGCGCGGCAAGAGAAGACCTTGGAAAAACCAAGTCAAGCCAAGTTGGAACAGTTTATTCAAACGACCAAATTGGAACAAGATATTTAAATTTGGCAGAGGGATATATAACAAAACAAGGTTTGGACGAAAACGGAGAGATTATTGGCTATGAATACATCTCGCTTGGAACGCTTATGATGAACCTTCAAAACGGGATGGAAATTCCAGAGGCAGTTTCTAAAAGCACAAAAACATATGGACGGTTCAGCGATGCAGTTAAAGTTATCAATCCAAGGAAGGAATAGTGGAGGGAGGAATATGAACAATAAAAGAAAACCGGCAATAGATGTTTGTTTAAAGAAATATGGAATAGAAAGTTTAGAAAAAGCTAAAGAAATTTGCAACTCAAAGGGAATTGACGTTGAAGGAGTTGTTAAAGGAATTCAACCAATTGCTTTTGACAACGCTGTTTGGGCGTACACTCTTGGGGTTGCAATTGCAATTGCTAAAGGCGAAAGATCAATTGAATCCGTCTGCGACTCGATTGGAGAAGGCCTTCAAGCCTTCTGCGTTCCAGGCTCTGTTGCAGATCAACGAAAAATTGGAATTGGCCATGGAGAGCTTGCAAAAATGCTCCTTTCCGAGGAAACCAAGTGTTTTTGCTTTTTAGCTGGCCACGAAAGTTTTGCCGCGGCAGAGGGTGCAATGGGAATTGCAAGAAGAGCCAACGAGGTAAGAAAAACTCCCCTAAAAGTAATTCTAAACGGCCTTGGAAAGGACGCAGCATATATAATTGCAAGAATAAACGGGTTTACCTTTGTTGAAACAAAATACAATCAAGAAACAGATGAACTTAAAATTGTTGGCGAAAAGCGCTTCTCAAACGGAACCAGCGGAAATGTTAAAATTTACGGCGCCTATGATGTTAACGAAGGTGATGCAATTATGAAACATGAAAGTGTTGATGTTTCAATCACTGGCAATTCAACTAACCCAGTTAGATTTCAACATCCAGTTGCGGGAACATACAAAAAATGGTGCACGGAAAACGGAAAGAAATATTTCTCCGTTGCCTCCGGCGGTGGAACAGGAAGAACGCTTCATCCAGACAATGTTAAAGCCGGCCCAGCAAGCTATGGCCTTACAGACACCATGGGAAGAATGCACTGCGACGCCCAGTTTGCCGGAAGCAGCTCCGTTCCTGCCCATGTTGAAATGATGGGATTTATTGGAATGGGAAACAATCCAATTGTTGGCGCAAGTGTTGCATTGGCAGTTTTAACAGTTAAGTGCATATAATATTAAGAGAAGCCTTGTTTGTAATGTAAATTAACAAAATAACAAACTTTGGTCAAAGATTACAAAGATTTCAAAATCCCAAAAAAATTGCCATTTTCTATTTACAAATCGATTTCCAAAATGTATAATATTAGTGTGAAAACATAGGATAAAGTTATCGAGGCAATTGGAGGTGAACATGCAACGCTATAAAAGCCCACAAGAAATGCCATTTAACATTACTCCTGCTGCAAAAGAGGGCTGGAACAACTTCATTAAAGAAACATTAAACGGAAACCCCAAAAGGGCAATTGCCGCATATCATGCCTACTCTGTTGCAAAAGAAAACGCCTTTTCAAAACAAAGTGGCGGCCAAGAAATGGATTTATAAAATCTCTTGATTTCAAGAGATTTTTTTATATTTAACAAATAAAAAAAAGCGGAAATTTCCGCTTTTATTATCTCTTACTAAATTGTGGAGCTTTTCTTGCCTTTTTAAGACCATATTTCTTTCTTTCTTTCATTCTGGAGTCTCTTGTTAAAAAGCCTGCTTTTTTAAGCTCTGGTTTAAGGTTCTCCTCTGAAAGAACAAGCGCTCTTGCAATTCCAAGACGAATTGCGCCTGCTTGGCCAGTGTAGCCTCCTCCGTCAACGTTTACAAAAATGTCAAATTTGGTTTGATTTTCTGTTAGTTCAAGTGGTTGACGAACGATGTATTTAAGAGTTTCATGGTCAAAATATTCGTCTATGTCTTTCTTGTTGATTGTAATTGTTCCCTTTCCGTTTGGAACTAGGCGAACTCTTGCAATTGCCTTCTTTCTTCTTCCGGTTGCCCAATATGCGTTTGCTTTTGCCTTAACGCTTGGTTTTACCGCTTTTTTAGCTTCTGCCATTAATCTCTTCCTCCCTTAACTTTGATTGGCGTTGGATGTTGCGCCTCGTGTGGGTGGGTTGCACCTTTATAGATTTTAACTTTTCTTGCCATTGCTCTTCCAAGAGCATTCTTTGGAAGCATTCCTTTTATTGCACGAAGAAGTGCAACATCTGATTTCTCTTCCATCATCTTTTTAAATTGGGTTTCTTTAAGCCCGCCTTGATAGCCAGAATATGTTTTAAAATATTTTTGAGTTAACTTTTTTCCAGTTAAAACTGCTTTGTCCGAATTGATAACGATTACATAATCGCCAGTGTCTACATTAGGAGTAAACGTTGGCTTGTGTTTCCCGCGCAAAATGTGGGCAACTTGGCTTGCAAGCCTTCCAAATGGAACACCATCTGCATCAACAACGAACCATTCTTTTTGGGCAGTTTCTGGTTTTGCCATATAGGTTTTCATTGATTATTTCTCCTTAAAAAATTCTTATCGCTTTGAAAAATGTTCGCGCAAGTTTCAAAACTTTCCAAATTTTGTTGCAACATTTTTTTGCAGTTGGGGCTAGCAATGCAAGAAAAATATTGCCCAAGCAATTAGACATTGAATAATATAGCCTAATTTAATTTTTTTGTCAAGGTTTTTTCAGAACTTTTCAAAAATAAAAGTGCGCAATTTCTGCACACCTTTTAAAGCAAATTTTCTTTGAATTCTATTCAAAAACAAGTATAATTAAAGCAACTAAAAGCATAACCAAGCCAACAGCTTTTAAAAGGATGTAAACTTTGTTGTCGTTTTCAACTGGCTTGTCTTTGTTCTCCTCCCTTCTTGCAACGCTTGCAATTCGCCTTGCCAGAAGAATTGTTGCAAAGCCCAAAACAGCCAAAATTAAGCCAACAATAACATGAGGTTTTTGAATTCTAGCAACAAAGTTTGTGAAATCAACTGCGGCCAACATAAAATTATTAATCATAAATCCCCTTCCTTTTACTTTTAGTATTTTAACACAACATTAAAAAAAATACAATACCTTTTTGTTAAAAATTTGATGCAAATGAAGAAAATTGTAAATTTTAGGCCATTATTCTACTGTTTTATCGCTCTATTTGGCGCGATTTTGTTTGCAAAATACATTTTTCTTAGCAATTGGCTGATAATTGCCCTGTTCATAATCTTAATTGGAACAATAACAACAATTGGAATTTTGAGAAAGGCTTTTAAAAGTACAATCTGCATTCTCTTGTTTATTGTTCTGGGAATTTTAAGTTACGCAGTTGAAATCAACGCATTTAACCCAAAATATTTCCCAGAAGACACCCTTGTTTCCGGCCGCGTTGGAAGCGGAAGTGCAACTTATGGAAACAGGCAATACATAATTTTAGAGGACGTTTCGGTTGAGGGAGAAGAGATTTCTCAACATGTCTACCTGGTTGTCTATGGCGCGCCATACCTAAGCGCTGGGGACAAAGTTCTTCTAACGGCAACTTTAACCCCAATTTCCGCTTTTGATGAAAACATGAGCGTTCAAGCCTCCTACTACAAAAACAACTGCTATTACTACTCTTCAAATGCCGAAGGAATTGTCGTTGTTGGAAGCGAGCAAAGTCTTTCAGATCAAATTCAGAACGCTGTCAAAGAAAAACTTTTGCAAAATATGACAGAAGACAATGCAAACCTTGCCTTTGCAATGCTCTTCGGCGACCAGTCTGACGTTGACTCGCAAACAAAATATGACTACCGCGTAAGCGGAATTGTTCATGTTCTTTCCGTTTCTGGTTTGCATTTTGGAATTGTTGTTGGCTTTCTCTATTGGATTTTAAGAAAGCTAAAGGCTAAGAACTGGCTGTGCGTTGTCATAATTGTTCCAGTTTTAATCTTCTATGGCTATTTATGCGGCTTTGCCCCTTGCGTCGTAAGATCGATTATTATGAGCAGCTGCCTTCTAATTGCAACGACCTTTGGAAAGCGCTATGACAGCCTTAGCGCAATTGGTTTTGCCGGCCTCTTAATTCTTTTATTCAAACCTCTCTATGCCTTTGATGTTGGATTTCAGCTAAGTTTTGGTTGCGTTATTGGAATTGCAATTTTTTACAGAAGCGTTTACAAGGTTTTAAAAAAGAGAATTGGGAAATTTGTTCTTCCAGATTTCTTGGCAAAGCCTCTGGCAACAACAATTGCCTCCCAATTTTTAATTTTGCCTGTTTTGATTTCAATTTTTGATGGGGTTTCCTTTCTCTCAATTTTCATCAACATAATTGTAATTCCAATCTTTAACTTTGCATTCATTTTAACATTTATCTCTGCCCCGCTGATTTTTGTCTTTGGTTTTATGGGGAATGTTCTTTGGTTTTCAAGCTTGCTTTTGGAAGCAATTGGCGATATTGCAAACTTTGTTGCAAGCCAAACTTGGTCAATAATTCCAAACTTCGAACTTGTGTTTGCAGCTTTTGTTTGTTTCCTTGCCTTGATGTTTGTTTCAAGCAGGCTTGTTTTAGTTAATAAGAAAACAAAGCTTTTGGCGTCATCTAGCCTAACACTTGCAACTTGTCTTATGTTTGGCTTGGTTTCTATTGTCTAAATTTTTAAAAGGGGTATAATATGAGTATGAAATTTATTGATCTTCCACAAAGTTTAAAAAAGCAAGTTCTAAACCTTTACATAATTAAAGGCGAGGACGATTTTGTTGTAAAAAGCGCAATTAAGCACATTTCAAACGCCTGCGGAAATGAGATGAGCGACTTTAACAAAACAATTCTGACGGACGAAAATTTCAGCGCAGAAAAGTTTTTAGAGGCCTGTGAAATGCTCCCAATTGGCAATGATAGAAAGTTTGTTTTAGTTAAAAGTGTTACAAAGATTCCTGAGGGCGACAAGCAAAAAATTGCAAGCGCGCTCTCTTCTCTTCCACCTTTGACGACAGTTGCAATAGAATATACCGACGCTTGGAAATTTTTGAAAGAGGGAGAAGTTGTTGACTGCAACAAACTTGGAAGCGACTTAATTTCAAAATATGTAAAGGTTGAAGTTTCCAAAAATAAAAAGAAAATTTCGGACAGCTCTGTTTTAAAGTTGATGGCCCAATGCAACTTCAACATGACAAAAATTTCCAGCGAACTAAAAAAACTTCTTTCCTACAGCGACGATGAAATTTTAGACGAAGACATTGACGTTTTGCTGACAAAGGACAATGAATATCAAATTTTTGAATTAAGCGAAAACCTTGGAAAAAAGAACGCTCTTAAAAGCCTTCAAATCCTTTCCAGTTTCCTTGAAAAAAAAGAACCATTTCAAGTTCTTTTCAGTTTAATTTCTAATCATTTTAGGAGAATTGCCCACTCAAGCTTTTCAAACCTTTCAAACCAAGAGCTTGCAAACTTATTCTCAGTAAAAGAGTTTGCAATTGCAAAGGCAAGAGAACAATCAAAATTTTTCTCAAAGGCCCAGCTAAAGAGCATTTTGGAAATTTTGGAAGAAACAGACAGCCTTTTCAAAAACGGAAAGATGACCGCAGAAAACGCGCTTTACTATCTGACATTTAAAATTTTGTTCTGTTAAATTATGTCAACGTTGTGTTTAAACTTTTGCTTCGCTCTAACTGAAAGAGGTCTCCTGTTAAAAAGCGCAAGAATCTCCGGCATTTTATCAATTGTTGCACGATAGCCTTCTTCAATCATGTCCTCAAAGCCCTCCATCTTCGTCGATCTAAAGCGCCTTGTTTCAGGTTGAATTACAACATCGCCAAACTGATAGCCAATTTCGGCGTTTTTTTTCATCAAAATTCTGATGGTTGCGCCAAGGACATCGAAATATTTTGAGGACTTTGCCCCATAATTGCGCGATGGGTTGACGTCGACGGCAACGACATAGTCGCAATCAAAAAGTTTTGGAACGTTTGAAGGAAGGGTGTTTTGAAGGCCACCGTCGAATAAAAGACGGTCCTCAAATTTAACCGGCTGGAAAACAGCGGGAACGGCGCAGCTTCCAGCAACTGCCTTTGCAAGCTTTCCCTTTGTTATAACACATTCGTTGGTTGAAAGAATGTCAACGGCAACAACGGCAAGCGGAAGCTTGCACTCTGAAACGTCAATGTCGCCAAGATTTGTTTTAATAATCTCCTCAATTCCGTCTGTTGGCGAAGGCATTAGCGGAATTTTGGATTTCCTTATGTCCTTTTCCTTGAAGTTTTTTGAAAGTTCATACATCTCTTCAAAAGTCCAACCATTGCAATAAAAAGCGCCAACAAGCGAACCCGCGCTCGTTCCGGCAACAAAGTCAAATTTAAGGCCATATTCCTCAAAGGCCTTAATTGCGCCAAGGTGGGCAAAGCCTCTTGCCCCTCCTCCGCCAAGCGCAAGGCCAATTTTAACCCTTTTGTGCTTTATAAGAGAAATTCTATCTCCAAAGATTTTTGACATGTTAAACATATTTATATTATATTCCCTTTTAAAAAATTTCCAAAATTAAAAAAGCGGCAAAAGCGCCACTTTTTAAAATATAAAAAGCCCATGAAATTCATGGGCTTTTGTTAAAATGGTTATTCTTCTGAACCGTTTTCAACGTCAACTTCTTCTGTCTCTGCTTCTGCTTTAAGCTTTTCAATTGCTTCTTCAGTTGCTTTGATGTCCGCCTTTAAAGCTTCGTTGTTGTTCGTTAAAATGTTGTATGTGTTTTCCAAAATTGGATATCTGTCTTTATTAGCAGCCATAACTTCTTCGCAGTGTTGAACAGAAAGTTTAAGACCTTCAAGCAAGTCTAACTCCTCTGAAAGTTTCTTTGCTTTCTCTTCGTCGATGTCTGCAATATTGTTTACGCCATAGAGAACAACTTTTTGTTTAGCAACAATTGCTTCTTTTCTTCTAAGCTTTCTCTCATCGCTTTCAAGTGTTCTGTTAACTTTTCTAAGAGGAATGTATTCCTTCTTAACTTTTCTAAGTTCTTTTTCGTTTGCGGAAAGTCTTTCTTTAAGAGTTTCAAGCCTTGCCTCATACTCTTCAATTCCCATTGTTGGGCCAACTTCTGCTTTTGTTGCAAGTTCTTTTTCAAGCTCTTCGTTCTTTGCTTGAAGGCGAGCAATTTCTGCTGCAAATTGAGCTTTAAGGTCTTCAATTTCTGAACTGACAACCTCTTCTTCTTTTGCCTCTTCTTCCTCTGGCTCAACAACTTCAACAGGCTCTTCAACCTCTTCAACTGCTGGCTCTTCCTCTTTTGGAGCTTCAAGTTCAATTTGTTCTTGGCCTTCAATTGGCTCATCTTCAAACACATTGATGTCTTCATCGTCGAAGAAGAATCCATTGTAATTTTCTTTTTCTTCCTCTTCTTTTTGTTTTTGTCTTTCCTCAATGTCCTTGAGCATGTTCTTCTTGAACTCTTCCTCAGCCATCTTTAGCTCGTCAACCTCTTCAGGTTCTTGCTCAGCTTGAACAGGCTCCTCTTTAACTTCTTCCTGTTTTTCAACTGGATGCTCAATGACAACAGGTTTAACTTCGTCTGCTTTTACAAAAGCATCTTCGTCTGCATCTTCAAAGCTGAACTCCAATTCTTTTGGCTGTTCCTTTGTGTGTTCAATTTGTTTAACATCTTCCTCTTTTTCTTCTTTCTTTCTTCTTTGGCCAAAGCGAACATAGTTTGGATCTAAAATCGAAAGAACGATATCTCCCAAGAAGAAGATAACAAAACCTCCAACGATTATGATTCCTATGATAGCCAAAACTTGTAAGAAAGCATCAACGAATCCTAAGAATACCATAAAATTACCTCTCTTTTAATTTTTGCCATTGCGGCTTTTTTTTTGCCTTTTGGCCAACTGTTTGAGACGGTGGGAATTGAAC
>CALWHN010000011.1 GCA_944380415.1 uncultured Clostridia bacterium
ATGCTTTTCTCTGTCAAATAGTCAAGCGCGCCTGTTGGCTCATCACAAAGCAAAATCTTCTGATTTTTTGCAATTGCCCTTGCAATTGAAACCCTTTGCTGCTCTCCACCAGAAAGTTGAGAGGGGAAATTATTGATTCTGTCTTTAAGGCCAACTTTTTCCAAAATTTCTATTGGTTTAAAAGCATCCTTGCAAAGCTCAACTGCTAGTTCAACATTTTCAAGAGCCGTTAGATTTGGCATTAAATTGTAAAATTGAAAAACAAAGCCAACATCGTTTCTTCTATAATCTGTTAAGCTTTTTTGATTTAATTCTCTAAGGTTTGTTCCGCTAACAAAAAGGTCTCCCGAAGTTATGTTGTCCATTCCGCCCATAAGATTTAAAAGGGTTGTTTTTCCAGCACCGCTTGGCCCTAAAACAACAGCAAACTCGCCCTCTTCAATGTCAAAAGAAATTCCGTCAACGGCGTTAATTTCGCTTGTTCCAACCTTAAATGTTTTAACAACATTATTTGCCTCAACAATTTTGTTCTTCATATAGTTTCTCCAAATTTAATTATATAACTTTTAAAGAAAATCAACTAATAATTTTAATAAACTCATTTGGGTCTAAACTTGCCCCGCCAACAAGAGCGCCGCAAATTCCATCAATTTTTAATATGCTTTTGGCTGTTCCCGAAGTTAAACTTCCCCCATATAAAATTTTTTGGTCTTGCGCCGCCTGTTTAGAATAATGGGACGAAATTAATTTTCTAATTGTTTTAACTGCCTCTTCAATATCCTCGCTGCTTGCAACTTTTCCTGTTCCAATTGCCCAAACTGGTTCATAGGCAATTATTATTCCCTTTAACTCGTTTTCAAAAATTCCAGAAAGCGCACTTTCAATTTGCTGACTTAAAATTTCCGTTGTTCGCTTAGAATTTCTTTGAACCTTTGTCTCTCCAACACACAAAACAACTTTTAGGCCATGGCGAAGAGCTGTTTTAATTTTCTTGTTTATTTTCTCGTTAGTTTCATTAAAATATTTTCTTCTCTCACTGTGACCAATAATCACATATTTAACGCCAAGACAGCAGAGCATGTCTGCCGAAATTTCGCCAGTGAACGGGCCGAAATCTTCTTCATGCATGTTCTGAGCGCCAACTGCAATTCTCTCGTCTAAAAACTTTCCCAAACAAAGCGAAGTGTATGGAAGACAAAGGCAAACATCTGAAGACAAGCTTTCAGGAAGATGATTGTTCAATTCCTGAATGTAATCTAAAACTTCAGGGTTTGTTTTGTTCATTTTAAAATTTGCAACAAAAATTTTTTTCATATTAATTTTCCTTAACATCAGTTAAAGCTTCAAGTCCAGGCAGTTCTGCACCTTCTAGAAGAGCAAGCGTTGCTCCTCCGCCGGTTGACAAATGGGTAAATTTGTTTTCTAGCCTTAGCAGCTTAACTGCTGCAACGCTGTCGCCTCCGCCAACAATTGAAAAGCCGCCTGTTTTTGCAATTGCTTTTGCAATTGCTTCAGTACCCTTGGAGAAGTTTGAAAATTCAAAAACGCCCATAGGTCCGTTCCAAATGAAAGTCTTCCCACTTTTTATTATGCTTTTGTATAACTTAATTGTTTTTGGTCCAATGTCAAGCCCCATTAAATTGCTTGGAATTTTATCAACATCATAGCATCTTGCACTTGCGTTTGGGCTGTATGTTTCAGTCGCAGCAACATCAATTGGAAGAACAATTTTCTTTCCCTCAGCCTCTGCCTTCTCCAAAATTTCCCTCGCAACGCCAAGGCTTTCATCGTCAACAATTGATTTTCCAACATCATAGCCCTTTGCCTTTAAGAATGTGAAGGCCATTGCTCCGCCAATTAAAACGTAATCCGCTTTTTCCATAAGATTTTTAACAACACCAATTTTATCCGAAACTTTTGCTCCTCCAAGAACAACAACAAGCGGCCTTTTCGGATTTTCCATCGCTTCGGTTATAGTGTTAATTTCCTTTCCCATTAAAAAGCCCATTCCATTTTTAGGAAGAAGTTTTGCAACGCGGTAGATTGATGCATGTTTTCTGTGGATTGTACCAAATGCATCATCTATATAAACATCTGCCATACTTGCAAGTTTTTTTGCAAAATATAAATCATTAAGTTCTTCTTCTTTGTGGAAACGCAAATTCTCCAAAAGCAAAATTTCGCCTTCTTTCAAATTTTTTGCTTTTTCCATTGCGTCTGGGCCAACAACGTCAACAGCAAAATATATCTTATTAATTAAGTATTTAATTAACTGCTGTGCAACAGGGAACATTGAATATTTTTGATTAAATTCGCCCTTTGGCCTTCCAAGATGAGAACAAATTATTAACTTTGCCCCTTGTTTTAAAATGTATCTAATGGTTGGAAGCTCCATATAGATTCTTGTGTCATCTGTTATATTCCCCTTGTCATCAAGAGGAACATTTAAATCTGCTCTTAAAAGAACTCTTTTCCCCTTTAAATCAAGGTCTGTTAACATTCTTTTCATAATCTTTCCCCCTTTGTTTTAAATAGTTTAACATCTTAAGAAATTTTTAACAAATAAATTTATTAAAATTTATTGCGAATTAAAAATTTTTGATGTATACTTTCCTTTGTATTTTATTTTGGGAGAACGAGAATGGATCTATTTAAAAAATGTTTTGATTACACAAGAATTGAAGATTTAAAAGAAGCTGGTTTGTATCCATATTTCCATTATTTGACAACAGGTCAAGACACTGTTGTTCAAATGGAAGGGAAAAGAACAATCATGATTGGTTCAAACAACTATCTTGGACTAACTTCGAACCAAGAAGTCATTGACGCAGGCGTTGAAGCAATTAAAAAATATGGAAGCGGCTGCTCTGGTTCAAGGTTTTTGAACGGAACGCTTGACATGCACATTCAACTTGAAAAAGAACTTGCAGAATTTTTACATAAAGAAGATTGCGTAACATTTTCAACAGGTTTCCAGTCCAACCTTGGAATTATTAGCGCAGTTGCGGGAAGAAACGACGTTATAGTTAGCGACAAAGAGAACCACGCAAGTATTTACGATGCTTGCCGCCTCTCATTTGCAAAGCTTTTAAGATATGAACACAACGACATGGAAGATTTGGAAAGGCAGCTTTCCTCAATTGATAAAGATAAGGGAATTTTAATTGTAACCGATGGTGTTTTTTCAATGAGCGGCGAAATTTGCAATCTTCCAGAAATTGTTAGACTTGCAAAAAAATATGGCGCAAGAGTTATGGTTGACGACGCCCATGGCCTTGGCGTTATTGGCGAAGGCGGAAGAGGAACAGCTTCCCACTTCGGCCTTGAAGATGACGTTGATTTAATTATGGGAACTTTTAGCAAATCTCTTGCAAGTTTGGGAGGCTATGTTGTTTGCAGCGCAAAAGTTGCAAATTATATTCGACATAATTCGCGTCCGTTCATATTTAGCGCAAGCATAACCCCAGCAAGCGTTGCGTGCGCAAGAAAATCGCTTGAAATTTTAAAGCGTGAGCCAGAGCGCGTTGAAAACTTAAACAAACTGGGCGATTATTTCCGCGAAGGCCTAACAAAACGCAACATCAAATTTATTCCAGGTAAAGCTCCAATTGTTGCAATTTGGACATACACAGACGAAAACTCCTTCCTTGCCTGCAAAATGCTTTTGGAAAGAGGCGTTTATGTAAATCCAGTAATCTCTCCCGCTGTTCCAGTTGGCCAAAGCATCTTAAGAACTTCTTTTACAGCAACCCACACAAAAGAACAACTTGATGAAGCAATGGACAAAATTAAGGAAGTTTTGGACATAATTTTGAAATAAAAAATTAGTTAAATTAAACATAAAAAATTTTAATAAAATATAGTTAAATTAACCAAATATCATTTTTAAAAAACTGGTTAAAATATACAATAAAATATTATTAATTTTTTAGTTATTTTAAACAAAAAAACAACCTATTAGGTTGTTTTTATTTTTATTTTAACTTATTCAACTGAAACGATGTAATAATAGACTGGCTGGCCGCCATAGATTGCATTAACTTCGCAGTTAGGATACTTCTCTTCAAGCGATGCGCGAAGTTTTTCAGCATCTTCTTCGTTTATGTCCTCTCCGTAGAAAAGAGTTATGTTAACGCTTTCTTCGTCAAGCAACTTTTCAACCAACTTTTCCGTTGTTGTTTGAACATCGCTTCCCTTTGCTAAAATCGCCTTGTCGTCAAGCCCGATAATTTCGCCAACGGAAAGATCAAAACCGTCAACATGGGTTGCTCTAACGGCATAGGTAACGCTCCCTGCTTTAACGCTTTCAAGAGCGGCGGTCATTGCTTCCAAATTCTCTTCTGGAGAAGCTTCTGGGTTAAAAGCAAGCGAAGCTGCAATCCCCTCTGGAACATTCTTTGTTGGAACAACGTAAATTGGCTTTTCAGACAAAGCCTTTGCCTGTTCTGCCGCAAGAATTATGTTCTTGTTGTTTGGGAAGACAAAAACAGCTTCTGCTGGCACTTTTGAAACAGCATTTGCAATGTCGGCAGCGCTTGGGTTCATGGTTTGGCCGCCAGCAATGATTTGATCAACTGTCAAGTCGGTGAACAAATTTGCAAGCCCTTCGCCAGGAGCAACTGAAACCATTCCAAGCGGTTTTAGTTCCTCAACTTTTTTCATGTTCTTCTTAAGTTCACGATTTTGTTCACGCATGTTTTCAATTTTGATATTCCAAATTTCGCCCAAAGCAAGAGCATAAGCAAGCGCCCTGTTTGGCTCGTTCGTGTGAACATGGACTTTAACCAAGCTTAAATCGCCAATGCAAAGGACAGAATCGCCAATTTCCATAAGTTTTTCGCGAAGTTTATCAATGTCCGCCTCTGTTGTCTTCTTAAGCATGTGGATAATCATAAATTCTGTGCAATATCCAAATTCAATGTCCGCCAAATTGTTGATATCTGCAATGACATCATCAACGGATTGAACCGGCTTTGCATCATCAAAGTTAAATGTAAGCGTCTCGTCGCCGCAAAGAGCCTTGTAATATCCCGTAAAGAGAACAATTAGCCCTCTTCCGCCGGCGTCAACAACACCTGCTTTCTTCAAAACAGGCAGCATTTCAGGAGTCTTTTGGAGAATTTCCTCGCCCTTGTCTAGGACAATTTCCATAAATTCTTCAAAATCTTGGTGTTTTTTAGCTGCTTCAACAGCCGTTTCAGCCATTGTTCTAATAACAGTTAAAATTGTTCCCTCTTTTGGCTTTGTAACCGCCTTGTAAGCAATGTTTGCACCTTCTTGAATTGCTTTTGCAAAAATCTTTGTTGTAATTTCCTGATATTGCCCCAAAACAGAAGTTAGCCCCTTTAAAATTTGAGATGTGATAACACCGGAATTACCTCTAGCACCTCTGAGCGCACCCTTTGCATATGCCTCGCAAAGAGAGTCCATGCTGTTGTTGATGCAATTGTTAACTTCAGAAGAAGCCGATTTAATTGTTAGGAACATGTTTGTTCCCGTGTCCCCATCTGGAACAGGGAAAACATTTAAAGCGTCAACAAGTTTTTTATTTTGTTCAAGCAAGCTAGCGCCTGCCATTATCATCTTCCTAAAAACGGAACCATTAATCGTTTTTTGCATATTCATCCACCTTATAGTTAAACACGGATGCCAACAACGTGGACATTAACAGTGTCCACAATCATGCCCGTGAAATTTTCAACACTATATTTAACAGCGCTCTTTAAACTTTCTGCAACAGCGCTAACCGAAACTCCATATTTTAAAATGCAGTAGATATCAATAAAAATTCTGCTGTCAACACTTGAGATTTTAACGCCCTTTGAATAAGGCTGTTTTTTAATAAGCTCTGTTAAACTTTCTTTTAAAGAATTTGCAACAAGGTCGACAACACCATAGCAATCAAGCGCTGCGTAACCCGCAACGACAGCTATGCTTTCATCTGATATTGTTATTCTTCCATAATAATTTTTAGTATCAACTGTCATCTAAAAACCTAAACTAAACAAATTCTTACGAATACTACTATACAACATTTTTAACTTTTATGCAACAATTTTACTGAGTTTAATTAAGTATTACCTGTTTATGCTGTCTTAAATCTGCTAAAAACATTATATGAAAAACATTTTAAGTTAATTATAAAATTTTACTTGCTTTTTTAACCCAACTGTGCTAAACTTGGCTAGTATAAAGATTCGGAGGAAAATATGAGCAGAGTTTGTGAAATTTGCGGAAAGGGAAAAATGAGCGGAAAAAACGTCAGCCATAGCAATAGAAAATCTAATAGAACATGGGACGTTAACCTTCAACAAACAACAATTGAAGTTGACGGAAAGGAAAAATCCGTTCGCGCTTGCACAAAGTGCATCAAAACCCAAAAGAAAGCATAATTAAAGCGGCAACAGCCGCCTTTTTTTAATAAAAAGAGCCAAATTAGTTTTGGCTCTTTTCTAATATTGCTTTAATTCTCCTTACGCCCGCACTGCTGCTCTCTTCCTTGATTATTTTAAATTTCCCAAGCTGGCCTGTTGATTTTGCATGTGGCCCGCCGCAAATTTCGCGGCTAACATCTCCAATTGTATAAACAGAAACATCCTCGCCATATTTGTCGCCAAAGACGCCCGTTGCCCCGCTGTTTCTAGCCTGGTCCAGCGTCATATTTTCGCATACAACTGGAATGTCGTTTGAAATATTTTTGTTTACTTCGTCTTCGATTTCTTTAAGCTGCTCTTGGGTCAACTTTTCTGGGTAATTGAAATCAAATCGCAAACGCTCCGGCGTTATATTAGACCCTTTTTGAACAATTCCTCCACCCAAAACTTTGTTTAAAGCGGCAAGAAGCAAATGGGTTGCAGTGTGAAGCTTTGCATTTTCCTCAGAGGAATCAATCAGCCCGCCTTTAAATGTTCCAGCTGAAATTTTGCTTTTTTCTTGATGCTCTTTAAAAGCTGCGTTAAAACCTTCTAAATCAACATCAAACCCGTTTTCCTTTGCCATTTCAAGAGTCAGTTCAACTGGAAAACCAAATGTATCAAACAACTTAAATGCTTTTGAACCAGAAATAACCTTTACATCTGGCGCAAATTTTTTCATGTTAGAAATTAATTTTTCAAATTCCTTGTTGCCTTGAACAAGAGTTTTTTCAAACTTCGAAAATTCCCTGTCTATTTCAGAAAGTATGTGGGCCTTTTTTTCATTTAAGTTTGGATAGACTTCCCCGTATATATCAACAAAATCTTCAGCCAGGCCTTTCATAAGGCTTGGGCCTGCTCCAAAGTTCATTATATACCTTATTGCCCTTCTCATGAGGCGCCTTAAAATGTAGCCCGCGCCAACATTGCTTGGAACAATTCCCTTCTCATCGCCAATCAGCATAACAGCCGTTCGAACATGGTCGCAAATTATTCTAATTTGTCGGGTTGTTCCTTCATCTTTGCCATATTTCACATTACATTCTTTTTCAATTCTCTCTATTGCTTTTTCGAAAAGGTCTGTTCTATATGGGTCTGAAATTCCATTAAGGAAGGTCAACATGCGTTCAAAGCCAAAGCCGGTGTCAACATTTTTTTGAGAAAGCTCCTCAAGCATTCCGCCAGAAAGCTGTTTATATTCCATATAAACATCGTTTCCAATTTCAACATATCTTCCGCAAGAGCAATTGATGTCGCAAGTCTCACAGCATTTGTCTTCGTTTTTTGGATAGAACCATTCGTTGTCTGGGCCGCAAGGCGTGTTGTCAAGGCCTTCTAAATTCCACCAGTTTTCATCTGTGAAATAGATGTTTTCCTTCTTAATTCCGTTTTCCAAAAGCAATTTTTCTGTTTCATTATCCCTTGGAATTTTGCCCTTTCCAGCAAAAACTGTTGAACAAATCTTTTCCTTTTCAAGGCCAAAAACTTTTGTTAAAAGTTCAATTGAATAGGCAACTTTTTCCCTTTTAAAATAGTCTCCAAGGCTCCAATTCCCCATCATCTCAAAAAAGGTGAAATGGCTTTCGTCGCCAACATTGTCAATATCAACAGTTCTAATACACCCCTGAATGTTGCAAAGTCTTTTCCCCATTTCATGCTCTTTCTCGCCAAGAAGATATGGCATAAGCGGTTGCATCCCCGCAACATTGAACATTACGCCTGTTTCACCATCTCCAATTAACGAAACGCTTCCAATATTTTTGTGGCCCTTACTTTCATAATAACATAGCCATTTTTCTCTTAACTCTCTGCTTGAAATTCTCATTTTCTCTTATCCTTAAAATTAATCTCTGCTTATTATAACAAGCAAAAGAAATCTAACCAAATTTAAAACACCCATAACAAGCGCTGCAACATATGTCAGCCCTGCAGCTCTCAAAACTTTTCTACACCCTGGAAGCTCTGTTGAGTCCAAAATTTGGGTTTCTTTTAAAATTTTAAGCGCCCGGTTTGAGGCATTGTATTCAACAGGAAGCGTTATTAAGTTTATTACAATTGCTAAAAAGAAAAATACAACTCCAGCCAGAATGAAAATCATTCCCCAAAGGCCATCCAGCCAGAGGAAGTTGAATAAAATGCCAAGAATTACCATTGGCCAAAGAAGTGTTGAAACAAAATTTGTAAATCTAACCGCCCCGTTTCTTAACTTTGCAGGAAAGTATTTTCTGTTATGTTGAATTGCGTGGCCAACTTCGTGGAGCGCAATTCCAAGCGCAGCAATTGAATCAGATTCTGCAACTTCTTCTGAAAGCGAAACACAGTTTTTTGAAGGATTATAATTATCCGTTAGCTTTCCATGAATGACATTAATAGTTACGCTTTCAAGATTGGCTCCGTCCAAAACCTGCCTAGCCGCGTCCTTTGCCTTAATTCCGCTCTTTGCCTTAACCTTGCTAAAATAATGATAAGCAGAGTTAACTTTAGCCTGGGCAACAGCAGCAAGAATAATTCCAGGCAAGAGAACAATTCCAAGTAAAATATATTGCCAATAAAGCATAAGTTAGCCTCCTTAAAAAAGTTTAGACTTCCTGGTCAAGAATGTCCACCACAAAATGCTTCTCAAGAAATCTCCAACATATGTTAAAAGCGCGGCCTTTAACAAATCTTTAGCCATTGCCATCTCTTCATCGTCAAATGTTTCTGTTCGTTTTAAAAGATCCAGCCCCCTTTTTGAAGCATCTTTTTCTAGTGGAATTAACGAAAGCTTAACAATTAATGCAAAAAGAAAAATTGCAAGCGCCAAAATCAAAAATGCAAGCCCAATGTAATATAAATCTGGAAAAAGCAAAAATAGAAACAAACCAATAACTGTAAATGGAAACATAAAGTAACCAACAATCTTAACAACCTTTGACATGGTTCTATTGATGCTAAGTTTTTTTGAAGCCATCAGGTGTTGGCTTGCATGGCCAAATTCGTGAGAAACAACCGTAAGCGCTGCAACTGTTGCAGAATCACACGTTGCTTCGGAAAGAACAACCATTCGAGATTTTGTGCTGTAGCCGTCTGTTAAATAGCCCTTTGTTCTTCCAACCATAATTCTGCTTCCAAAGACATTGTTGGTTAAAAAGAGAGCAAATTGACCGCCAGTTATTTTTTTATTGCAAGGAACATGGTTGTATTTTTCAAACGTATCCTCAAGTTGGGCGTTGGAATAGGTTGCTATTGCAAGCGCAAATAGCAAAAACAAAACAACAACACCAATCAAAATATAAACCATGGAATAAATTATATACTCAAGTTAAGTAAATTACAAATATTTTTTTACTGCTTCTTCAATTTGGCTTTTTTGCCTTAAGCCAATCATTTTTTCTTGCTCTTGGCCTTCTTTAAACACAATCATTGTTGGAACGCTCATGATTCCATATTTTCTAGCAAGATCCAAACTCTCGTCAATGTCAACTTTAACAACGTTGAACTTGCCTTCGCTGTCCTCTTCAACTTTCTCTAAAATTGGAGAAAGCATTTTGCATGGCCCACACCACGTTGCAAAAAAGTCAACAATTGTTGGCTTCTCGCCCTTAATAACATCTTCAAATTCGTTGCTTTGAACAATTTTCATTTTATTTCCTCCTCTATATTATTATTAACTTTTTCAGCAATATATTTATTGGTTGGAATTTTAGAAAGAAAAATTTTTATTACAATTAGGCAAATTAAACCAAAAATTGTCGTCCCTATAACCAAAAGAAAGTGGTATAATTCCTCCTCAAAGAAGAACCCAAAGCCGAAACCAAACAGGAAGGTTATCATTGGAATCATGTAAATTAAAATTTCCCAACTGCTCTTTAAAAAGGGCGCTTTTAACAAATTTACCTTTTCGCCAACTTCAAGCTTTTCGTTTGATTTTGCAACAAATTTTTCTTCTCCAGAAGAAACTAAAACAACTTTTTCATTTGCCTCTAAAACTGTGCAATTTTCTTTAAAAATTTCCTTTTCTTTCATCATTGTTATTATATCAAAACATTCTCTTTAATCAAAGCGTTTATTCAACTAATTTGCCTATGACATATGCGCCAATTGTAATTCCACAAGCAGAAGGATAGAAACTTGTTGACCCAACTTTTGCGCTTTTAACTGAATCATCTGGCGAATAACAAACCATAAGGCTTTCAATTTTATTGTCCCTTGCAAGTTTTCTAAATTTTTTAGAAAGAGGATCGTTGTGTGTTTTAAACAAATCGTCTATTTTAAAATTTGGAATTGAAACTCTGTTTCCGGCCCCCATCGAACTGATAATTTTAATTCCATTTTCCTGGCATGTTTTTGCAAGAAAAACTTTTCCGTTTAAATCGTCAATTGCATCAACAACAAAGTCAAATTTGTCATCAAAAATTCTGCCAATTGTTTCTTTATTTACCTTAACATTATATGTTAAAACATTGCAATTTGGGTTGATTTCAAAAATTCTTTCCTTCATAACCTCAACTTTTGGGCGACCAATTGTTGAAGAAAGCGCTATGATTTGCCTGTTTATATTGCTTTCGCTGACGTTGTCGAAATCGACAATTGAAAGGTTCCCAACTCCTCCTCTCGCCAAAACCTCGCAAACATATCCGCCAACGCCGCCAATTCCAACAACTAAAACATGGGCAAACTTTAATTTGTCCATGTTTTTCTTCCCAAATAAAAGCTCAGATCTAGAAAATCTTTCCATTATAAAACATACTTTTTGAGGTCATATTTCTTTCTGTTCTCGCTAAATGCATTTTGAACATATGGCCTGTCTATTTTAACTTTAAGCATTGGATGGTCGCCAGTTGCGTTAAAAGAGATGTCCTCCAAAACCTTCTCAATAATCGAATGAAGACGCCTTGCCCCAATGTTTTCGCTCGTTTCATTTTCAACTTCCGCCATCTCGGAAATTTCTTTAAGGGCGTCGTCTGTAAATTCAAGGTCGATGTTATCAACTTTCAAAAGCTCTGCATACTGCGTTGTTACAGAAGTTTTTGTTTCGGTTAAAATTCTGTAAAAATCGTCCTTTGTCAGGTTCTTCAATTCAACCTTAATTGGAAATCTTCCTTGAAGTTCTGGAATCATATCCTCAATTTTTGAAACATGGAATGCACCAGAAGCAATAAACAAAATATAGTCCGTTTTAACATTTCCATACTTCGTTGCAACTGTTGAACCTTCAACAATAGGAAGAATATCCCTTTGAACACCTTCGCGAGAAACATCTGGGCCATTTGAGGCTGATTTTCCAATAATCTTATCCATCTCGTCAATAAAGATAATTCCGTCCTCTTCAGCGCGGCGAATTGCTTCACTATTGACACTATCCATGTCTATCATCTTTTCAGATTCTTCTGAAATTAAAAGCTCTCTTGCCTCTTTAATTGTAACTTTTCTCCTCTTTTTCTTCTGAGGAAAAATTCCGCCCATTATAGTTCCAATATTAATTTCTGCAACGCCATTTGAAAGGTCAAACGGTTTTGGCGTATCCTTAACTTCAATTTCAACAATTTCCTCGTCAAGTTTTCCTTCGCTGTAATCAGCTTTGATCTTTTCTTTTAACTCGTCTGGATTTTCAGTTGGATTTTTTGCTAGCTGAGCCTTTGTTATTGCCTCAAGCAAAATTCTGTCAACAACTTCCTTCGCTTTAGTTTCAACTTCGTGCTGCTTTTCATCTTTAACCATTCTAACAGATGTTTCAACAAGGTCTCTAACCATGCTTTCAACATCTCTTCCAACATAGCCAACTTCGGTGTACTTAGTTGCCTCAATTTTGATAAATGGCGCTTTAACAAGCTTTGCAAGCCTTCTTGCAATCTCCGTTTTTCCAACGCCGGTTGGGCCCTTCATTATAATGTTTTTAGGCGTTATTTCATCTTTCATTTCCTTTGAAAGTTTGCTCCTGCGATAGCGGTTTCTAAGCGCAACAGCAACGGCCTTTTTCGCCTCGTCCTGGCCGATTATATATTGATTTAATTGTTCAACAATTTGTTTTGGTGTTAAATTCATAATCTCTCCTTTAAATTTCCTCAACAGTTAAGTGATCATTAGTAAACACGCAAATTTTCCCGGCAATTTCAAGCGCCTTTTTAGCAATTTCCTTTGCGCTGAGCTTTGTGTTTTCAATCAGCGCCTTTGCGGCTGCAAGCGCATAGTTTCCGCCAGAGCCAATTGCACAAACTCCGTCAGACGGTTCGATAACATCGCCATTTCCGGAAAGGATTAAAACTTGGTTTGAATCTGCAACAATCATCATGGCCTCAAGTTTTCTTAAAACTTTGTCTCCTCTCCAAAGCTGGGCAAGTTCAACCGCGCTTCTCATTAAATTTCCGGAATATTTGTTTAGCATCTCTTCAAAGCGTTCGCAAAGGCTAAATGCGTCTGCAACAGAGCCCGCAAAGCCTACAATTACTTTGTCATCATAAATTCTTCTAACTTTAACTGCATTATCTTTAAATATAACACTGTTTTGCATGGTAACTTGGCCGTCTCCGGCAATTGCCGTTTTTCCGTTCCTTTTTACCGCGCAAATTGTTGTTCCTCTTAGTTCCATAGCTCCTCCAAATAAATTATATATCTCTAAAACTTTAATTCAAAATAATTTTTAGCTTGCTGGTGTTTCCTTTCCCTTCATTGGATTTGTGAAGGAATAGAATTTACATTTGTCGCAAGCATAGTAAATTTTTCCTGCCTTGCTTCGGCGAATTGAAACATTTCCCTCCCCGCATTCAGGACATTTCCCAATTACTTTAGGTTCATATTTAGGTTTGTTTGTTTCCAGTTTCATTATGTTTGTGCAATTAGGATATGCGCTGCAGCCAAGGAATTTTCCATATCTTCCCTCTCTAACAACCATTGGCGCTCCGCATTTATCGCAAACAACATCTGTTTTCTCTGGCTGAATTTTAATTTTTTCCCTGCTTGCGCCAGCTTTGACCAAAAGCCCAGAAAAGCTGTTCCAAAAGCTGCTTGCAACATCTTGCCAATTCTTGCCCTGTTCGGCAATTTCATCAAGCCTGTTTTCCATGTCGGCAGTGAATTTAACATTAATAACTTGCCTGAAATTATTTGCAAGATATTCATCAACAACTTTTCCAAGCTCTGTTGGAACAAGATATTTTCCTTCGTGAACTGTGTAACCCCTTGCATCAAGCGTTGTAATTGTCATTGCATATGTTGCCGGACGGCCAATTCCCTTTTCTTCCATTTCTTTAACCAAGCTTGCTTCGGTGTAGCGAGCAGGTGGCTTTGTAAATTTTTGTTCTGAAATTAGTTTGATAAAATTAAGCTGCTCTCCTTCGCTCATCTTTGGAAGCTTTGAAGGGTCGTCTTCCTTTTCAACATAGGATTTATAAACCGCCGTGTAGCCCAAAAATTCAACAGTTTTTCCAACCGCTTTAAAGCCATAGTTGTTTGCTGAAATGTCAACATTTACATTGTTGTAAATTGCGTCTGCCATTTGGCTTGCCAAAAATCTTTCATAAATAAGTTTATACAACTTAAAGTTATCTGGCGAAAGCGAAGACATAACGCTTGATGGTGTTCTCTCAATTGAAATTGGCCTAATCGCCTCGTGGGCATCTTGGGCTGTTTCCTTTGTTTTATAGATATTTGGTTTAGATGGAACATATTGCTCTCCAAACTCTCTTGCAATAAAGGTTAAAGCACTTGCTTGAGCGTCCGGCGAAACCCTTGTGCTGTCCGTTCTGATATAGGTAATCAAAGCAACTTTTCCCTCGCCTTCAATTTCAACGCCTTCATAAAGTTGTTGAGCGCAGAAGGAGGTTTTTTTAAGGTTCATTCCAAGTTTGTTAAGCGCGTCTTGTTGCATTGTGCTTGTTGTAAACGGCGCAGGTGCATGGCTTTTTGTTTGGGATTTTTTAATTTTAGAAACAATATAATTTGCGCCCTTTAAGTCGCCTTCAATTTGCTGAGCTTGCTCTTTGTTTTCAACTTTAATTTTCTTTCCATCTTTGGTTGAAAGAGCGGCTTTAAATTTTTGTTTTTCTCCCGCCTTTTCAAGCTCTGCACTAATGTTCCAATATTCCTCAGGAACAAAGGCCAAAATTTCTTTTTCTCTGTCAACAACAAGTTTAAGCGCAACGCTTTGAACGCGCCCAGCGCTAAGCCTTGGCTTAATTCTCTTGCAAATAATTGGCGAAACTTTATAGCCAACAATCCTGTCCAAAATTCGCCTTGTTTGTTGAGCGTTTACCAAATTCATGTCAATTTCTCTTGGATTTTTTAAAGCTTCTGTAACCGCCTTTTTAGAAATTTCGTTAAAAACAATTCTACACTTTGTTTTTGGGTCTATTCCAAGAATATATGCAATGTGCCAAGCAATTGCCTCTCCCTCGCGGTCTGGGTCGGTTGCAATTAAAACTTCGTCTGCTTTTTTTGCCTTCTTTTTAAGCTCTTCAATAAGCTCGCCCTTATCCTTCATAATTTCATATCTTGGCGTAATTGTTTTTAAATCCACGCCAAAATCTTTTTCAGGAAGATCTCTAACATGGCCCTTTGTTGCAAAGACGTCAAAGCCCGCCCCAAGATATTTTTTTAATGTCTCTCTTTTTCCCGGTCCTTCAATAATAACTAATTTCATTAAAATCTCCTAAACTAATATATAGCTGTTACCTGGAAGTTGTTTAACAACGCCCCTAATTTCAAGCATGGTCAAATTTGCATTTAACTTTCCAATTTGAAAACCAGTTAACTCTGCAAGTTGTTCAATTGTTTTTTCTCCATTTTCAAGATGTTTTAAAATTAACTGATCCTCAACAGAAAACTGCAAATTCGAAACCGAAGGTGATTTTACAACATTTTCTCGAAAAGTGCAAACAATATCTTCAAAGCTCAAAACACACGCCCCTTGGGCGCTTCGAATCAATCTGTTCGTTCCCTTGCTCATTGCACTATTAATGTTCCCAGGAACTGCAAAGACCTCTCTTCCAAGCTCCAAGGCAAACTCCTTTGTGTGAAGAGAACCGCTTTTCTCGCCCGCCTCCGTAAGCAAAATTCCAAGCGAAAGGCCGGCGATTATTCTGTTCCTTTGAGGAAACGTGTAGAGCGCGGGCTGCATGCTTGGCCTGTATTCTGTAATTAAAAGCCCCTCGCGCGAAATTCGCCTTGCAAGTTCTGTATTGAAAGTTGGAAAGATGTGTTCAAATCCTCCTCCCAAAACTGCAATTGTTTTTCCTCCAGCCTCAAGAGCCGTTTTATGGGCAACGCTGTCAACTCCCGCAGCAAGGCCGCTAACAATTGTAAAGTTATTCTGGGAAAGGCCCTTGCAAAATTTCTCAGTTACAAGTTTTCCATAGGAAGTTGGCGTTCTTGTTCCAACAACGCCAATACAATCTGAATTTAAAAGAGAAATATCCCCCAAACAAAAGAGGGTTTGAGGAGGAAATTCAAGCTCTAAAAGTTTTTTAGGATAGTCCTCACTGAATGGAGTTAGAACAACAATTTCCCTTGAATTTAAATTTTTAATATAGCTTTCCAAAAGGTTATCCTCAATTGCCTTTTTCATTTGGGCAACTGTTTTGTGATATTTTTCAGAAACATTCTCAGCCTGAGACTCTCTTTTCATAAGCTTGACGAAAGTTTTGTTAATTTCCTTTTCCCTTTCATAAAAATTCTCCAAAAGCTCGCTTGGCTCATCAAAAAGGCTTAAAAGCTCGGCCTCCTTCTGAGGCATTAAATCAAACAGACTTAAAAATATCAAAGCTTTCTCATTTATACTATAATTTTTTTCCATCAAAATTTTCCTAAACTTAGAACCAAGTTTAGCACAAATCTTGGATTTGTAAAACTTTTTTAACAAAATTAAAAGTTACATAATATATTTTTGAATATGACAAATAATATTTTAGATGAAAAGGGCAAAAAAGATTAGCTTAATAGTTTTTTGCTGCCTCCTTGGGCTTATATTAATTGCAACAAGTGTTGGGCTTGGGCTTTATTTTTCAATAACAAAAAGCCAGTCTTTTGAAAAGGAAAAGCTTGTTGATCCAAATTTGCATATTGAGGTTTTCGACAGTGAGAACAACTTAATTTCAGATAAAAACATGTTCAACAATCAATACATAAACCTTTCTTCATTAAATCAAAACACAATTGACGCTTTTATTTCAATTGAGGACAAGTCTTTTTTCAGCCACAACGGAATCAATTTGAAAAGAATGGCAAGCGCTATGCTTAAAAACATTGGAAAGGGGCGCTTTGTTGAAGGAGCATCAACAATCAGCCAGCAGCTGATTAAAAACACCCACCTTTCAAGCGAAAAAACACTTGAAAGAAAAATTAAAGAAATTTCCCTTGCCCTTGAAATGGAAAAACAACTTTCAAAGGACGAAATTTTGGAAAACTATTTAAATTTAATCTACTTTGGTAACAATATCTATGGAATTGAAAACGCAAGCAACTTCTATTTTTCAAAGCCTTCAAGCGAGCTTTCTCTTGAAGAGAGTGCGCTTCTTGCCGGGCTTATAAAATCCCCTGCAAACTACTGTCCAATTTCAAATCCAGAGCGAGCAAAACAGAGAAGAAACCTTGTTCTTGGCGAAATGGAAAAAGACGGAAAAATTTCAAGTGAAACCTACAAGGCTGCGTGCGAGAGCGAAATTGTTTTGAACATAAACGAAAATTTTGATCGCGGCCAAAACAGCTATTCTCAACAAGCAATTTTTGAGGCGGAAAAGATTTTGAAAATGCCCGCGAAACAAATTGCGCTTGGCGGATATAAAATTCACACATTTTTAAATCAAGAAAAACAAAAGAGCCTTCAAGATGCAATATTAAATGAAGGCCTTGGCTTTGACCAGGCAGGAATTTCTATTAACAATAAAACCCACGGGATTGAAGCATTTTTTGGAAAGAGCCCATATAACATTTTAAATTCAAAACGCCAACCAGGTTCAACAATCAAACCAATTTTAGTCTACGGGCCGGCCATGAATGAAAATATAATTAGCCCTGCAACAAAAATTTTAGATGATGAAATTAATATAAACGGATATTCTCCTAAAAACTACAGCAACACCTACAGCGGATATGTTAGCGTTAGAGATTCGGTTAGCAAATCAATTAACATTCCAGCAGTTAAAATTCTTTCATATCTAAAAATTCCAAAAGCAAAAAGATATGGAACAAGGCTTGGAATTGAGTTTGACAATTTGGACAGTGGCTATGCGCTTGCACTTGGCGGAATGACCTATGGAACAACGCTTAAAACGCTCTGTGGCGCTTACACCGTTTTTGGTTCGAATGGAAACTATGTTGAACCGTCCTTTATCTCACAAATAACTGACAAAAACGGGCGCGTTGTCTATAAAAAAATTTGCGTAGAAGACCAAGTTTTTAGAGAAGATTCAAACTATCTAACTCTTTCAACTCTTTTAACATGCACCAAAGAAGGAACGGCAAAAAAACTCTCATCTCTTCCCTATCAAGTTGCTGCAAAAACAGGAACAGTTGGCTCAAGCCTAAACAACTCCGATGCATATTGCGTCGCCTTAACAAGCACGGACACCGTTGGAGTTTGGATTGGAGATTATTCCAACAACAACATTGGCTCTCTAACCGGCGGCAACCAACCAACAAACATTGCAAAAAACTATTTTAAATCAATTTATAAAACGGAAACGCCAAAGGATTTTGAGGTTCCGTCAAGTGTTTCAAACGTTGAAATTGATGCAATTGAATATGACAAAAACAACATTGTTTTAAGGGCAAACGACTATACCCCACAAAGATATAAAATTAGCGAAGTTTTTTCAAGATTTAACCTTCCGAAGGAAAAGTCAACAAACTTTTTGGAAATTTCTGCGCCAACATTAAACGGAAAAGTTGAAAACGGAAATTGCGTGTTCGATTTTAACGCAGAAAGCTATCTTTGCTATGAACTCTATCGCCAAGAAGAAGACGGAGACGTTTTAATTAAAACCTTTGAAGGCGAAAGCGGAAAGACAACTTACACTCTTCCAAAAAGCCAGAACAAAACAAAGTTCTATTTGATTACAAAAATTAAAAATCACGCAACAAAGCAAGAACTTGTAAGTGAAAAATCAAACATAGTTGAATTTGTTGGCGAAAGTTCTTCGTCAACTCAAACGAAAAAAAGTTGGTATGTTTAAAGGTCGTTAAGCGCTAAACTTGCGGCCTTTGAATATGCCCTAACAAGGCCACCTGCGCCAAGCTTTATTCCGCCAAAATATCTTACAACAACAACCAAAACATTTGTTAAATTTTGCTTTTGAATTACGCTTAAAATTGGTTTTCCAGCTGTTCCGCCTGGCTCGCCATCGTCAAAGGCTTTAGCCAAAAATTCAGTTCCAGAAATAACATAAGCAAAGCAAATATGCGTTGCTTTTTTGTTTTTAGATTTAATTTCTTCTAAAATATGTTTAACTTCTTCAAGCGTTTCAACCTTGAAAGAATATGAAATAAATTTGCTTTTTTTAATTTCAATTTCTGCCATAAAAGCCTAGCTTAAAACAACTTTAACAAAGTTTTTCTTTCCCTTTTTCAAAAGGGCAAAGCCTTCCTCAAAATCAACCTCAGAAAGAAATTCATTTGGATCTAAAAGTTTTTTGTTGTTTACGAAAAGGCCTCCTTGAGAAACAAGCCTTCTTCCCTCGGACATGCTTGAGATTAAATTTGCCCTTTGGGCGACCTCTAAAATCCTAACCTTTTCTTCAAACTCTTTCCTTGGAAGATTGTATGTTGGAACAGAGGAAGTGTCAACCCCGCCTTCAAAAAGCGCAGCTGATGCGCTAACCGCCTTGTTTGCCTCTTCTTCTCCGTGGATTAGTTTTGTTACCTCAAACGCCATAAGCTTTTTCGCAGCGCGAATATCTGCTTTGGCAAGGCTTTCAATTTCAGAAATCTCATAGTTTGTAAAAAGCTTTAAAAGTTTAACAACATCTCTGTCGTCAACATTTATAAAATATTGATAAAACTCATATGGCGAAGTTTTTTCCTTTGAAATCCAAAGAGCGCCCTTTGAGGTCTTTCCCATCTTTTTCCCATTTGCATCGGTTAGAAGTGGACATGTTAGGGCTTGAAAAGCCTCTGGGTCTTTTCCCTCCAAAAAGTTGAGTTTTCGGCCAAGCTCTGCCCCGGCAACAATGTTCCCCCATTGGTCGCTTCCGCCAATTTGGAGTTGGCAACCATATTTTCTGTTTAAATAAACGAAATCATATGCTTGAATGAGCATGTAACCCATTTCCAAGAATGTTAGCCCGCCAGCAGCCAAACGGCTTGCACAAGACTCCGAGGCAAGCATGTGGTTAACATTAAAATGTTGGCCTATGTCCCTCATAAAATCAACATAGTCATAGCCTCTAATCCAATCCGCATTGTTTACAATTATCGCAGGGTTTTCTCCTTCAAGTTCAACGGCCTTTCCAATTGTTTTCTTAATGTTTTGAAAGTTTGTTTTAATAAAGTCGTCTGTAACCATGCTTCTCATGTCGTTTCGGCCGCTTGGGTCTCCAATCATTGCGGTTGCACCGCCAAGAAGAACAATAACCTTGTGGCCTGCTTGCTGAAACTTTCTAAGCATTAAAAGCGAAAAAAAGTGGCCAATGTGAAGGCTGTCTGCCGTTGGGTCAATTCCAACGTAAACTGTTGTTTCTCCGTTGTCGCAAAGTTTTCTAACTTCCTCTTCGTTTGTCGTTTGATAAACAAAGCCACGCTCTTTTAAATGTTCAAAAAGATTTTCTTTCTTAATTTCAACTTCTTTCATCATTTTCTCCTAGAGGTTATAATAGTTTCTTTAAAAAAATTTGTCAAATAAAAAAGAAGTGATATAATAATTTTAATGCAAGAAATAACAAGTTTGGTCAAAAGCGGAAAGGATAATTACAACGTTTTTTTAGATGGCGTTTTCTTTTGCAAATTGAACGCAGAAACAATTTTAAAAGAAAAATTAAAAGTTGGAATGTTTGTCTCAAAGGAAAAGTTGGAGTGCGCTCAACTTGAAAATGAAAAACTTGTTGCCTTTGAAAGAAGCCTCAAATATCTTGCAAGCCCAAAAACAAAAAAACAACTTTCAGATTATCTTTTTTCAAAGGGCTATGCCCCGCAAACTGTTTCACATTGTTTAAGTAAATTAGATGAATATGGCTATTTAAACGACGAAGCCTTTGCAAGGCAATTTGTTGAAAGTTATAAGCACAAAAAGGGAAGGAGGCTTTTAGAATTTGAATTAGCCTCAAAAGGCGTCAGCCCAGAAATTTCAAAAAAGGTTTTAGAAGATTTAACAACCGATGAGGAATATATAATTAATTTGGCAGAAAAATATTTAAAAAATAAAGAAAAAAACAGCCAAACTGCAAAAAAACTTTTTAATCATCTTTTTTCAAAGGGTTTTTCTTTTGAAGAAATTAACCCTGTTGTAAAAAAATTAGTCTATGATTTTGGAGAGGAAAATGAAGGTTGGAATTGACCTGTTGGAAATTGAAAGAATTAATTTATCTAAAAAATTTTTAAATAAAATTTTAACAGAAAAAGAACAGGAATATGTTGAAAAGTTTGAAAATAAAAAGGAAAAAATTTGTGGCCTTTTTTGCGCAAAGGAGGCAATTTTTAAAGCCCTTGATTTAAAAAATTTCAAACCCAAATTAATTGAAATTTCCCACAGCGCTTCCGGCCGCCCGCTTGTTAATTTAAGTGGTGAATATTTGAAACATTTTAATTCTAATTACAAAAAAATTGACATTTCAATTACGCACAATAAAACACTTGCCCAGGCAATTTGTTTGATTGAAGAAAAATAATAATTGGAAAAAAGGAACTTGCATTATTAAAGTTCCTTTTTGTTTATTTATTTTTTATTTATTTAATTATTTATTTTCTGGTTTAATGCACTTAATTTCTTTGAAATATGATTGAGGATGATCGCAAACTGGACAAACAGAAGGAGCAACTTTTCCAAAGTGAATGTGGCCGCAGTTTAAACATTTCCATGCAACAACTTCGTCCTTTTTAAATGTTGAGCCAGCCCTAATTTCATCAATTAATTTTTGATATCTTTCCTCATGGTGTTTTTCAATTGCAGCAACTGCTTCAAATTGATATGCAAGCCTTTCAAAACCCTCTTCTCTTGCTTCTTCTGCCATGCGTTTGTACATTTCCGTCCATTCGCCATGCTCGCCTTCTGCGGCGTCAAGCAAATTGTCAAGAGTCATTGGAATTGCCCCGCCATGAAGAGCTTTGAACCACATTTTTGCATGCTCTTTTTCGTTGTTTGCTGTTTCTTCAAAGATGTTTGCAATTTCTTCATAACCATCTTTCTTTGCCTTGGAAGCGTAATAAGTATATTTATTTCTTGCTTGGCTTTCGCCTGCAAAGGCTTCCATTAAATTCTTTTCTGTTTTACTTCCTTTTAGTTCCATTTTTATCTCCTTTAAATTTAATTTCATCCGAGCGGTCGAAATATTTTGTGTGAAGAAGCATTTTGCTGACATCACTTAGCGGCCTTTCCAAAAACTCCTCATAAATCTTCTTTATTTCGGGGTTTTTGTGGGCGCTTCTAATTTCAAGCCCCTCGTCTTTTAAGTATAGCGCATCTCCTCTTTTTTTCCTAACAAAATCATTAACATTTTTGGTCTTTGGCTGGCCTCCTCCGCCCGCGCAGCCTCCGCGGCACGTCATAACTTCAATAAAATCGTAATCGGCGGTTTTGTTCTTAATTTTTTTAATAAGTTCATGGGCATTTCTAATTCCATTAACAACTGCAACTTTAACAATCGCCCCGCCAATGTTGACCTCATCTTCCTTAACGCCCTCCATTCCTCTAACTTTTTCAAGCTTTAAAATATGGTCTGTTGGCTCCTTTCCAGTCAAAATGTAATGCGCCTCGCGAAGGGCCGATTGCATAACGCCACCTGTTGAGCCAAAGATTATTCCTCCTCCAGAGCCTCTTCCACAAATTTCATCAAAATTACCATCATATAAATTTCCATATGGAATGTTTTGTCGCCTAATCATATGGGCAAGTTCTCGCGTTGTTAAAACATAGTCAACATCTTTAATCCCCGGCATATACCCAAAATCGTCTGAAATTGAAAGTTCTTCCCTTGTTATTTCATATTTTTTCGCGGTGCATGGGGTTATAACAACGTGTACAATGTCTTCTGGCTTTTTCCGCTTTTGCTTTGCAAAATATGTTTTTATAATTGCGCCCTGCATTGAAATTGGGCTCTTTGCCGTTGAAAGATTTGGAATTAGCGAAGGTTCGAAAAGCTCAACAAACCTAACCCAAGAGGGGCAACAACTTGTAAACATCGGAAGGGGGCCGGTTTTTTTTGTGATCCTGCTAACAAGTTCATTTGCCTCTTCCATGATTGTTAGGTCTGCCCCAAATGTGACGTCAAAAACATAGTCAAAACCAAGCATTCTAAGCGCCGTTACCATCTTTCCTTCGTCATATAAGCCTACATCAAACCCAAACTCCTCTGCAAGGGCAACTCTAACCGCCGGCGCCGTTGAAACAACCAAAACCTTGTCAAAATTGTTTAGTTCTTCCAAAACTTTTCGATAGCTTGCCTTTTCTCTAAGCGCATTAACGCCGCAGGCAAGCGTGCATTGCCCGCAGCCAATGCAAACATCAATCGCTCCCTGTTTGTTCACGCCATAATATTCTCCAAGTCCTGTTGCCTCCTCGCACATCTCTTTGCAGCGCCCACATTTAATACACTGGGAAACATCGCGAAACAAACATGGATTTTTTTCGTCAACAAAAACCCTCACGTTTTCGTCTAACTTCTTTTTTAAGTTTTCCTTAAGTTTAGCTTGTTTTAATTTTTTTACGTCAACCATTTTATCCAATTTCCTTTGTTTTGTCTTCTTTCTTTTCCTGTTTAATTTCTTTCTTTTCTGCTTTAATATCCTTTTTAGAATAAACTTTCTTTAAAGATTTTTTTAGGTTTGCTTTGTTTTCTTTTCCAACAAGCAATCTAAAGATGTTTTGCCTGTGCATAAACCACGTTAAACAGAACATAACAAACAAAAGAATTGTTACAACAAGGTTTTTATTTTCTCCTGTATATTTGAGAGCTTCAATGAATGTTAAAATTGAAATGAAAATAAACGAAGCAACGGCTGCATAATCGAAAATGTAAAGATAAATAAAACCAAAGACAAAGCAAATTGCAACCCAAAGCGGAGAGGAAACGGCAAAGACGCCAAGCATGCAAGCAACGCCCTTTCCGCCTTTAAATTTATATATAACAGGGAAATTATGGCCTAATATTACGGAAATTCCGCCGATATAAAGCCCCATCATGGCCTCTGACGAAGAATGGAGCCCCCAAATATCTAAATAGCTTCCTTCAAGCCCGCCAAACATAAAAAAGCCCAAAAGAGCGGCAAGCGCGCCCTTAATTGCATCAAAAATTAAAGTTAAAACGCCGGCTTTAAACCCAAACGACCTAAGCATATTCATCGTTCCAGGATTTCCGCTTCCCTTTTTGGTTATATCCTCTTTCATTCTTCCAGAAAGGATTCTTGCAAAGTTAATATTGCCAAGAAAATAGGAAACAACTATAACAACAACAAATCTCCACCATTCCATAAGTTACTGCTCCTTTTCCTTTCTGCTTCTAAAAATTAGTTTAATTGGAGTTCCTTCGAAGTTTATAGAAGCCCTAAGCCTGTTTTCCAAAAACCTTTCATAAGAAAAGTGGACAATGCTTGAATCATTAACGAAGATAACAAAAGTTGGCGGCGAAACTTCCGCCTGAGTTGCATATAAAATTTTAAGCGTTTTTCCCTTTTTTGTTGGCGGTTGCTGAGCCAAAATTGCCTTTTGAATAACTTCGTTTAAAACGCCCGTTGTAATTCTTTTTGTGCTGTTAGCATAAACCTCCAAAACGCTTGGCATAACTTTTTCAACGCGTTTTCCAGAGAGCGCAGAGATAAAAACAGGCTTAAAATAATCCATAAACGAAAGTTTTTCTTTAAGCATTGAAACATAATCGTTAATTGTGTGGCCATTTTTTTCAATTTTGTCCCACTTATTCATAACAATTAAGCTTGGCTTTCCTTCTTCGTGAACATAACCTGCAATTCTAACGTCCTGTTCGCTAATTTCCTCACTTGCATCAAAGACAATCAAAACAACATCTGCGCGCCCAATTGCCTCGCGCGCCCTTAGCGCGCTATAACCCTCAACACTTTCCTTCTCAACGCTTCGCTGGCGCCTTAGTCCCGCAGTGTCAATTAAAACAAAATCTTTCCCGTTATATCTAAAAGGAGTGTCAATTGCGTCTCGCGTTGTTCCGGCAACGTTTGAAACAACAACCCTCTCCTCGCCCAAAAGACGGTTTACAATTGAGCTCTTTCCCGCGTTTGGTCTTCCAACAACAGCAATTTTAATTGTTGAACTTTCCTCAAAATTTGAAGCTTCTTTAAAACATGGCGCGCTTATAATCTCATCTAAAACCTCGCCAAGCCCCTTTCCTTGTTGGCATGAAATTGGAAATGGCTCGCCAAAACCAAGGCTGTAAAAATCATAGGTGTTTTCAACTTCAAAGCGATCAAGCTTGTTAACAACCAAAATAACGCGCTTTTTTGCCCTCCTTAAAAGAGCAGCAACCTCTTCGTCTGCCGGCGTAACCCCCTCTCTTCCGTCAACCATAAAAATTATTACATCTGCAAGGTCAATTGCAATTTGGGCTTGACTTCGAATTGTCTTTTGAAAGACATCGCTGCTCTTGCTGTCTAGCCCGCCCGTGTCAACAAGCGTAAAAACTTTGCCACACCATTCGGCATCGCAATAGATCCTGTCTCTAGTAACACCAGGAAGGTCGTCAATTATACTAATTCGCTTTCCACATATTTTATTAAAAAACGAACTTTTCCCTGTGTTTGGCCTTCCAACAATTGCAACAAGCGGTTTTTTCATCTAAATTAATTTACCACATTATAGTTAAAATAACAAATAAATTACAAAAATCCGTCTATTTCTTTCTGCAATTTTTGCAAGAACTTTTATCTTTGCAATATGAACAAAAGTTTCTTTTTTTAAGTTTTAAATACAGGTAGAACAAACAAACTAAAATTAACCCTATCCCAAAGAAAATAAAAATTGAATTAACTGCGCCAAGCCCTTCAACAAGCCTATAAATGTTGTACGTTAAAAGAGCAAGAATGTATGCAATTGCGAACTGAAGGGCAACTGAAATTGCCGTCCACTTCCCTCCAATTTCCTTTTTAAAGACGGAAATAGTTGCCAAGCACGGAGAATATAAAAGACAAAAAACCATGAAAGAAAGTGCGCTTGCCGGCGTGAAGAAAACAACGGAAAGCGGGCTTGTTATTGAACGCATTGTTTGGCTCTTCATGCTGTCGCCAAGGACATCAACGCCATTAAACATTGCAATTGAACTGACAATAATTTCCTTTGCGGCAAGGCCTGCAATAAGCGCAGAAGCTGCCCCCCAATTCCCAAATCCAAGAGGAATAAAAATTGGCGCAATTACTGTTCCAATTGCTTTAAGCATGCTTGTTTCGCCCTCTGTTGGAACAAATTTAAAACCAAAGGAAAAACTTTGAAGAACCCAAACAATTAAATTTAAAGAAAAAATTACCGTTCCAATTCTAATTAGAAAAAGCTTAACATTTTCCCAAAGAATTTTAAGCGTTCTCTTTGGCGATGGAATTCTGTAAGCTGGAAACTCCAAAATAAAAGACTGGGCCTTGCTTTTTAAAACTTTTTGCTCCAAAAAGAGGCTTAGCAAAATTGCAACAACAACGCCAAGCATGTATAGCCCAAAAATAATTAAAACATTTGAGGCGCCAAAGAACGCCCCTCCAATAACAGCATAGATTGGAAGCTTTGCAGAACAGCTCATATATGGAGTTAAAATTGCAGTCTTTATTTTTGCATTCTTGTCCTCCATGTTTCTTGCCGTTAGTGCGGCTGTTGTTGAACAGCCAAACCCCATCAAAAGAGAATAAACGCTCTTCCCGCTGAGACCAACCTTTGCAAAGATGTCTTCAAACAAAAAGGCAACCCTGGCCAAATAGCCGCTATCCTCAATTAGCGAAAGGAAGAAAAACAAAAGGATAACCTGGGGCAAAAATGAAAGAATGCTTCCAACGCCGCCAATGATTCCAGTTTCAACAAGGTCAACAACCCAGGCAACGCTGCAAACGGACCTCAGCCAAGAGACAATTTGCCCCCCGATAACATTTTGAATCAACTCTCTTAAAAGGTCGGAAAGCGCTGCCCCAAGAGAAAAGAATGTTAAATAAAAAACTAAAAATAAAATTCCAAAAAAAATTGGAAGAGCAAGATATTTATTCAACAAAATTTTGTCTAATTTGGAGTTGCCATATGCTCTTTCTCCCTTGATTTCCGAACCAAAACAAGAATTAATTTTTAAAAATGCCTCTCTGTTTTCATGCAAGAAATTTAAATTATTTTCTTTTTTATATTTATTTTCGATTTTTTTTATTTGATTATTTGTATTTAATTTTAAATTTAACAACAATTTTTTAAATTTTTGAATGTCTTTTTTATTTTCCGCGTTTCCAATAAAAAATTTAATATCCAATTTTTTTAAAGCACTTTCTGCTTGTTTAATTTTTTCTTTTAATGTTTTATTATTTTTTATGTTTTGAAACGTGTTGACAAATAAGATAATTTCGCTTGAAACTTCTTTAAGTTGAAGAGTTAGAAAAAGGTTTCTTTTTAAATTATTGATGTCACATATGTTAATAATTGGGCAAGAGCTGTTTTCAAAGATATACTTGCTTGCAACCTCTTCCTCATAGCTTAAAGGAGTTAATGAATAGAGCCCAGGAAGATCAACCAAAACAAACTTCTTTTCAAAAGCAGAAAAAGGCTTTTCCTTTTCGCTAACAGTAACTCCATGCCAATTTCCAACATGTTCGTTGGATTTTGTAAGCGAATTGAAAAGCGTTGTCTTTCCAGTGTTGGGATTTCCAACAAGCAAAATCTTCAGAGGGTCTTCAAGCGCCTTAACCCTGCTGTTAAAAAACTTTTTTAGCGGAATGTTAATTTTTCTTAAATTCATTTAAAAACACCAAATCACAAACGCTTTTCCTAAGCGAAAGCGTGTAGGAGGAGATTTCAACAAGAAACGTCTTTTTAAGCGCAGAATAGCCAAGGACAACGACTTCTGCTCCGCTGTAGAAACCAAGTTCACTAAGCCTTCTTGCAACGGCCAAGTCTTTTAGGCTTATTTTTGAAATAGTGTATTTCTTGTTTTTTTCTGCGCTTGAAAGCAAAATTTCTTCCACGAAATATCTTATGTTAAATAAACCCTCAAAATAACTTGCCAAAAACAAAAATATGTGTTAATCTAAGACAAGATATAGTTAGAGGTGGAAAATGAAATGCATATATTGTGGACATTTTGACAGCAAGGTTATCGACTCTCGTTCAACAGATGAATCAAATTCAATTAGAAGAAGGCGAGAATGTTTGAACTGTGGCAAGCGATTTACAACATATGAAACAGTTGAAACAACGCCAATTTTGGTTATTAAAAACGATGGAAGCCGCCAAAGTTTTGACCCAGAAAAAATAAAAAAAGGCCTTATAAAAGCCTGCGAAAAGCGCCCTGTTAGCATGAGCCAAATTGAAGAAATTGTCTTTGACATTGAAAAAACCCTTTCAAATAGCCTAAACCAAGAAGTTAAATCAAGTGAAATTGGCGAAATGGTTATGAAAAGGCTAAAAGACATTGACGAAATTGCCTATATTCGATTTGCTTGCGTCTATAGAAAATTTGAAGATGTTTCCAATTTGATTAATTTCCTTAAAACATTGTAAAACCAGGCCATCCTGGTTTTATTTTTTTGTTTTCTCTGGCTTAACTTCTTTAACAACCTTTTTATTTTCAACTATAACCTCTTCCTTTTCTGGTGTTAATTGCTTTATAAGCTTTTCCTGTTGTTTATAATTCTCATTGATCTGGTTTAAGTCATATTCAATTCCCAAAAACTGTTTGCTGTTTCCAAGTTTTATTGGCTTTTTGGTTTTGCCATCTCTCAAAACTTCAACTGCTCTCTCAATTTTTCTAACTGGTTTTGCAAGGTTGGTGTAAGTTAAATAAAGAAAAAGTGCATATGCCAAAACAATTACAATCATCCAAATATACCTTGAAGTCGAATCAAAAATTCCAAGGCCAACCCTAACAGCGGTTACAATGTCTGTTTGCTCTCTAACATTGATTGTAAAAATAAAGAGCATTAAAAAAACAAAGGTAACAGTTGGCGGAATTGTTGAAAAAAATATTTGGCGGTTCAATGGCTGGGTTCTAACAAATCTAACAAAAACAATTGCACCAGAAATGTTTGCTAAAATAAACATTGCAAGCCCAACATACCATTCCCAATTGATCTCCAAATAAATTCCGTTCTCGCCATATTTAATTGAGTCTATAAGCGGCCTGAAAAAATAAAACAATGCAACGTTTGATATAATTGCCAAAATAAGCCAAATTTTTGTTGATGTTCTCATAAGTCTATGTTGTGCATTGAATAATAATTTATTCCCTGCAAATAATAATTGTAAGGAGAAAATATGGAAAACGAAAACAAAGATAAAGCTCAAAATCAATTATTGCTAACATCAATCTATCAAAATGTTCAAACTGCCCTTCAGTCGCTAGACAACATTATGAAAACAGTTAAATGCGATGCACTTGCCGCTGAAATTTCAAAGCAAGAGGGTGAATATAATATAATTTCCGAGGAGTGCGAGATGATTGCAAAATCTGAGGACATTGACATAAAAGACAACAACATGTTTGAAAAAATTAGGCTTTGGGGAAGCATTAAAATGTCAACAATTTCGGACAAATCAACTTCCCACATCGCTCAAATGCTCTTAATTGGAACATTTATGGGCGTTATAACATGCTTAAAAGACCAAAGCGATCACGCCGGCGCAGACGAAGAAATTTTAAACTTGCTTTCAAAACTTTTAAAGCTTGAAGAAGCAAATATTGAATCGCTCAAAACTTACCTTTAATTTTCCAAAGGGCGAAATTCATCTCTCGTCCTTCCAATCGAAAAACTATCGCTAGGAAGGTCTTTAGTTAAAGTTGTTCCAGCCGCAATAAAACAATTGTCTCCAACAATTCTTGGTGCAACAATGTTGCAATTACAGCCAACAAAGACATCGTTTCCAACTTGGGAATGGTGTTTTTTCTTTCCATCATAGTTTGCAAACACAACGCCACAGCCAACGTTAACCCTCTCTCCAAGCGTTGCGTCGCCTATGTAGGAAAGGTGGGCGCATTTTGTTTGATTTCCAAGCGTTGAATTTTTAATTTCAACAAAGTTTCCAATTCTACACTTGCTTCCAATTTTTGAATTTTGCCTTATATGAGCATATGGCCCAACAGTTGTCTGTTCTCCAACTTCACTATCAACAATATAGCTAGATTTAATTTGGCAAAAATCGCCAATTTTTGAATTTTCTATATAGCACTCTCCAAAGATTTCAACGTTTTCGCCAATTTCACAGTTTCCAACCAAAATTACATTCTCGCCAATTCTTGAAGTTTTTGGTATTTTAAATTTACTAGAATTTTTTTTCATATAAATATTTATTCCAATTGTTTTAAGATTGTTTAAATAATCTTTGACAATTTGCCACTTTGGGTGGTATAATTTCGCTTGAATAATTTTAAGGAGAATTTCTATGGCTAAAACAATGGAAGAAATAGTTGCCCACTGTAAAAACACAGGCTTCATATTCCCGGGAAGCGAAATTTATGGCGGGCTTGCAAATTCTTGGGACTATGGCCCTCTTGGGGTTGAACTAAAAAACAACATTAAAAAACTTTGGTGGGAAAAATTTGTTCAAAAAAGAGAGAATTCTTTTGGAATAGATTGCGCAATTTTAATGAATCCACGCGTTTGGGAGGCAAGCGGCCATGTTGCATCTTTTTCGGACCCTCTCGTTGATTGCAAAGAATGCAAAGCAAGGTTCAGAGCCGACAACTTAATTTCAGATTTCTCAAAGGGAGAAGTCAACCCAGATTTAATGACTCGCGAAGAAATGAGCAAATATCTCTCAGACAACCATGTTCCCTGCCCTGTTTGCAAAAAAAGCAATTTTACGCCAATTCGCGAATTTAATCTTCTTTTTCAAACCCACAGGGGCGTTACAAAGGAAAGCCAGCAGGACATTTATCTTCGCCCAGAAACTGCTCAAGGCGAATATGTAAACTTTCTAAATGTTCAAAGAACAATGAGAGCAAAAGTTCCGTTTGGTATCGGCCAAATTGGAAAAGCTTTTAGAAATGAAATTACGCCGGGAAATTTCACGTTTAGGCAAATTGAGTTCGAACAGATGGAATATCAATGGTTCTGCCACGAAGGCGAAGATGAAAAATATTATGAAGAATTTAAAAAAGCATCAAAAGATTTCTTCCTCAGCCTTGGAATTGGCGAAGACAAATTAAGGTTCCACGACCACGACAAATTGGCCTTCTATGCAAAAGCTGCGTGCGACCTTCAGTTCCTCTTTCCCTTTGGTTGGGACGAAGTTAATGGAATTCACAACAGAACTAATTACGACCTTTCGCGCCACCAAGAATTTAGCGGAAAGGCAATGCAATATCTAGACCCAATAACAAACGAAAAATTCATTCCGTTTGTAATTGAAAATTCCTATGGACTAGACCGCGCAATTCTGGCAGTAATTTGCAACAGCTATGAAACAGAAAAACTTGAAGACGGCGAGGAAAGAGAAATTATGAGAATAATCCCAAAACTTGCCCCGTTTAAAGTTGCGGTTTTACCTCTTATGAAGAAAGATTTATCAGAAAAAGCAAAAGAGCTTTTCTCAAAGCTTTCTCAAAGTTTTAGAACAATTTATGACGACACAGGCTCAATTGGAAAGCGCTATCGAAGGCAAGACCAAATTGGAACGCCGCTTTGTGTAACAGTTGACTATGAAACACTTGAAAACCAAACAGTAACAGTTCGAGATCGCGACACAATGGCTCAAATTAGGCTTCCAATTTCAGAGCTTGAGGGCTATATTTCAAAAATTGTAAATGGCTAACCAGAAACCAATTCCAAAAAGTCATCTGCAAAATTAACAATAATTTCATTTGCAACCAAAATCCCCTTTCCCGTTAGGCGAAGGAAATTTCCTTCAAGGGAAATTAGGCCGGCTTTTAAATAGGTTGCAATTTTTTTTGCGTGAACTTTTTCAATGTCAAAAAAATTCTCTTTAAATTCTTTTAGATTTAGCCCTTCGCTTGTTCTAAGTGAAAGCATAAGCGCTTCTTCAGCACACTGTTTTTTGGTTAAGTTTTCGGCTTTAACTGCGCCGCTTTCAATTAAACTTTCTTGGTTTGGCGCTTTTCCAAAAGCTTTTAAATATAATTTAAAGTCCTCTGTGTTTGCAAACCTTTGATTTTCAACAAAAGAGTGCGCAGCAAGGCCAAAGCCAAGGTAGTTTTGTCTTCTCCAATAGGTTTGATTGTGATTGGACTCAAAAGACGGCTTTGCAAAATTTGAAATTTCATAGCGTTTAAAGCCAAGCTTTTTAAGCGCTTTAACGGCAGCTTCATATTGATTTATAACTTCTTCCTCGTCTGGCTTAAACTTTAGAACATCTTCAAGTTTAGTTCCCTCCGTCTCTAGCATATAGCAGGAAAAATGTGTTACAAATTTGCTAAGCTTTTTGAGCGTTGAAACAAGTTGATTTTTTGTTTGAAAAGGAAGCCCCAAAATAAAATCAACCGAAATGTTTTTAAACCCAATTTTATTTGCAAATTTTAAAAGAGAAATAACTTTTGTTTTATAGCTTTCCGCCTCATTTGCCGAAAGCCTTCCAACAAAAGTTAGCGCGCGCTTGTTGAAAGATTGAACGCCAAAGCTAAGCCTGTTTATTCCAAGAGAATAATATTTTAAAAGCTTTTCTTCGCTTGTTGAATTTGGATTTAGTTCAATTGTTATCTCAGCTTTATCTAAAACCAAAAATTTTTGTTTAATTTTATCCAAAATTTTTTTAATTTGTTCTGTTTCAACGACCGATGGCGTTCCTCCACCGAAATAAATTGTTTTAACTGTCTGATTTCCAAATTGCTTTACTCTAAACTCGATTTCGTTTTGCAGTGCGTTAAAATATTGCTCCTGCTCCTTTAAATTTGCTTTA
>CALWHN010000012.1 GCA_944380415.1 uncultured Clostridia bacterium
AGAGCGGGCTTGTTATAAAATGTGGAAAAGATGCAATTGAAATTTTAAAACTCCAAGCGCCAGGCGGAAAAATTTTGGATGCTAAAAGTTTTTTAAATGGAAGGAAATTTTGAAAGAAAGTTTGTTAGATGTTTCTTTGGAAGAGCTTGAAAAATTTGTTGCGGCAAGCGGCGGACAAAAATTTCATGCAGCCCAAATTAAAAAATTTTCAAATTTTGGCTTTGAAGTTGAAGAAATTTCTGTAATTTCAAAGCAACTTAGAGAAATTCTTTCAAAAAGTTTTGTTTCAAACCCTGTTAAGATCATTCAAGAAATTGAAAGCAAGGACGGAACAAAAAAGTTTTTGTTCCAACTTTTAGATGGAAATGTTATTGAGGGCGTTTTGATGAGCTATCACCACGGCAAGACGCTTTGCATCTCAAGCCAAGTTGGGTGTAGAATGGGTTGCAAATTTTGCGCAAGCACGCTTGGCGGGCTTGTTAGAAATCTTTCGTCAAGCGAAATTCTTGGCCAAGTTCTTTCCGTTAACAGAGCGCTTGGCGCAAAGGTTTCAGAGCGAAAAATTACAAATTTGGTTTTAATGGGAAGCGGAGAGCCGCTGGATAACTATGAAAATGTTGTCAGATTTATAAAGGAAATTAGTGGGCCAAATTCGCTTAACATAAGTCAAAGAAACATTTCGCTTTCAACTTGCGGGCTGGTTGAAAAAATTTATAGGCTTGCAGATGATGGCCTTCAAATTACTCTTACAATTTCGCTTCATGCACCAAACGACGAAATTAGAAGAAAGATTATGCCGGTTGCATCAAGCCAGCCAATTGAAAAGTTAATTGAAAGCGCGAAATATTATTTCGACAAAACGGGAAGACGAGTTGTTTTTGAATATGCAATGATAGATGGAGTTAACAACAGCGCAGCGTGCGCAGCAGAACTAAAAAAGCTTTTAGGAGGGCTTTGCTGCCACATAAATTTAATTCCGCTAAATTCCGTTGAAGAAAGAAATTTGAAGGGTGCGCCAAAACACCAAGTTTATTGGTTTAAAGACAAGCTTGTTTCTCTTGGGCTGAGCGCAACAGTTAGACGAACGATGGGCGAGGACATCGAAGGCGCCTGCGGCCAATTGAGAGCAAAATTTTTAAAAAATAGCTAAAAGTTTTTAAATTTGGCTTAAAAGTGTTAATATGTTGTTATGAAAAATGTTTATATTTCAATTTCAACAGACCCAGTCTGCGGCGAAAATTTAACAGAAAAGCTAATTTCCCATGCAAAAGAAGTTGAAAGATCTGGCGCAGATTTTCTTCATTGCGACATTATGGACGGCAAGTTTGTTGTTCAAAAGACATATGGCGCAAGCGAACTTTTTGAAATAGACCAAAATTCTGTAATTCCGCTTGATGTTCATCTAATGACTGAAAAACCATGGAAAAAAATTTTGGATTACAAAAGTGCGGGGGCAAATTTTTTAACTCTTCACTTTGAAGCCTTTAAGAGGAAGAATGGGAAGTTGAAAAAAAGGCTCCTTTTAAAAACAATAAAAAAAGTTAAAGAAAAAAACATGCTCTTTGGCCTTAGCATAAAGCCAAAAACTGAAATTTCCGAAATTCAAGCTTTCCTTGATAAATTAGATTTAATTTTAGTTATGAGCGTTGAACCGGGCAAAAGCGGCCAGGGGTTTATTGAAAGCAGCTTTCAAAAAGTTGAAAAGCTTGCTAAATTACGCGAAGAAAATGGCTGCAATTTTAAAATTTCTGTTGACGGCGGAATTGTTCCGGAAATTTCAAAAAAATTAATCTCTCTTGGCGCCGACATTGTTGTTAGCGGAAGCTATTATTTTAAAAGCGAGGACAAGGCGGGCGCTGTTAAAAATTTAAGAGCCTAGAAAATGCTTTGAAAATTTATTCCAAGAACATGTTGATATGACCTTAAATAGAATTGAATCAACATGATGCTTTCTAAAAAAACGTGTTTTTCATCTTCTCTTAGCGCAGATTTTAATTTGCTTATTTCAACACCAATTTCTTCAATTTCGCGATGGTTTATAAACGTGCAGAGGATGCTTTCTCTCTTTCTCCAAAATTCTTCAAGTTCATCTGTTTTGTTGGAAATTTCTTCCGTGTTTATAATTTCACTTGAGGACGAAATTTCAAAAAGTTCGTCAACTTTGCTCCTTGTGTCTCTTAAAAATGTTTGGGAAATTATTTGTTCAGTTGTACACATGGCAATTAAAAACAAAATTATAATTGCAATGTGAATCGCTTTTTTCATACAACCTCCTTTTTGTAGTTGTATGTTAAAGTTTGATATTTCCCTTTAATTCCCTGGATATAAATCTTTCCATTTCCATCAATCGTCAAAATTAAAACATCCTTGACGCGTTTAAAATTTGCTTCTTTTAAAATTTCTTCAACATTGCTTTTTTCTAAATTTGCTAATTTTAAATTATTTTTGTTTATTTTTCCCTCTGCAATGAGTGTCATTGGGATTGTTGTCTCATCAATATTTTCCAGTTTTTTTTCAGAAATTGAACTGTTTTTAAGTGTTTCGGAAATATTCCCAAGCGTAACGGGCGAAAAATCTTTTTTTGCAAGGACGTTGACAGTTCCATTGGTTTCAACAATTGCATATTGTATTTCGTCAAGAGAAAAGTAGCCACACCCTCTAATAGATTCGAAGAGATCGTCAATTGAAATGTTTAAATTTTTTATTGCATTGTAATCAACTCCGTTCGGATTAATTACAATAACAGGTTTTCCGCTTATAACTTTGTTTAAAATTTCGCTCTTTCGTGTTATTAGTGTTAAAAAGTAGTGGAGGACAACGAGGGTTAAGAGAGGAATGACACCATGCAAAATTGGAACGGAGGCCTCTGCCATTGGAATTGTTGCAAGGTCTGCAATAATCAAGGTTAAAACAAGCTCAAATGGCTGCATCTGGCCAAGTTGTCTTTTCCCCATCAGGCGAAAGACAATTAAAACAATTAAATAAACAACAATTGCTCTAACAACTAAAATTAACATGCAATTATTTTAAACAAAACAAAATAATTTATTTAAAAACAATAAAAAAACGCGAAATTTTCGCGTTTTTTTGCTTTAAACCAACTTTTTAACAAAAACTCTTCGCTTTTTGTGGTTGATGTTTGGAAAGTTTTTCCATTGATTTTGAATTAAGACATTGTCTTCCAAATTTAAATTTGTTTCAACATATTTAAGGTTCTTGGTTGCAAGTTGAGCCATCATGAACTGCAAAATTAATGCGTTTGCGCCCTTTGCCCGATATTCCGGAAGGACGCCCGTTAGCGCAAGGTCTAAAACCTCTGGCTTTCTAACGGCCTTGATAATTCCTAAAATTTTAGGGTGGAGAATTCTTCCCCTTGTGTTTTGAAGAACTTTTGAAACGGAAGGAATTGCAAATCCAAATGCAACAACTTTTTCATTTTCGTCGCAGAAAATAACCATGTAATTTATATTCAAGAAAAGTTTGAATTGGGAGATAATTTGATCTCTAACTGCATCTGTGAATGGAACGGTTCCATAGAGAGGAGAGTAGACTTCCTCAACAACTTTAAAAAGACCTTCCTTATATTTTTCAATGAATTCTTTCTTGTTTTTTGCCGTTCCAACATGAAGGTTATGTTTTTTCATAACTGCGTTTGCAATTCTGTCAATTCTTTCGTCACGCTCTTTAATTGGAAAAATTTTGTATTCCAAGTAGTCAACTTCCTTCTCATAACCGGCGTTTTCAATTAAACTTTGGTAATATGGAAAGTTATATTGCTCTTCATATGTTGAAAGGTGATTGAAGCCTTCAATTAAAAGCGCTTCTCTGTCCAAGTCGTTAAATCCAAGAGGGCCGTGGACAATTTCCATTCCTTTCTCTCGTGCATAATTTTCAACCGCATCAAAAAGGGCCTTTGCAACTTCCTTGTCGTCTATGCAATCAAAGCGCGAAAATCTAACGCGCTTTTCGCCCGTTTTCTTATTGTATGTTTTTTGAATTATTGCGGCAATTCTTCCAACAACTTTTTTGTCTTTGTATGCTAAAAAGAACTTTGCCTCGGAATCTTCATAGTTAACATTTTTTGGCTTAAACAAATTCATTTCGTCCAGCCTGAGCGCAGGAACGAAATATGGATTGTTCTTGTACATTTTATTTGGAAGGTCAACAAATTGTCTTTTTTGTTTCCTCGTTTTAACTTCTTTAATTTCAATCATAGCTCTTCTCACTTGTGTTTATATTTTTATGGCACAATGCCTCTTAAATTAAAAAACAAAACAATTATAACACCTCAATCAAAAAAGTCAAATATAAATCCTTTGTCCAACAAAAGTTGTTTGAGTTTTGTTTTTTGCAATTAGCTCATCAGTTGAAGTGTTGTACATATCTGCAATCGTCTGATATGTTTCAAGCGGAGCAACAGTGTGGAAATATTGTGGGCTTGGCGGAAGTATTAAAAGATCTCCCGCGCGAAGAGAAGTTAAATTTGGGTTTAAAAACTCAAACTCGCCCGCGTCAAAACAAAACCGGGCCTTAAATGATTCAAGGCTTTGGCCTTCGTCAGAGAGTTTAACCGTGTAGAACCACGGCTTGTTGGAATTTTGGATTGATATTTTCATTTGGCCTCCTTTGAAAGTAATATATTCTTCTTTGCTCATAAATTTTCCAAATTTCAAATATACATTATTTGGGAGAAAATTTTGAAATCACTTTTAAAAACCGTTTTTGTAATAACCGGCTTTGCCGTTATAACTCGAGTTTTGGGCTTTATTTTTAGAATCTATCTTTCAAGAATGCTTGGAGCGGAGGCGCTTGGGCTCTATCAAGTTTCGCTCTCTGTTTTCATGGTTATTTTAACGATTATAACAAGCGGACTTCCGCTAGTAATTTCAAAGCTTTCGGCAAAGTTTTTTGCAAAGAAGGATTCAGAGTCTGAAGGGAAGCTTGTTTCAGCTTCGCTAATAATTTCAGTTGCCTCTTCGCTTATACTTGTTTGTTTGGTCCTAATTTTCAAAAACTTTTTCTCTCTGCTCTTTACCGACGACAGATGTTATCCAATCTTGGTTGTAATGCTTCCTGCGGTTTTGTTCTCTGGCGTCTACAATGTATTTAGAGGCGCAATGTGGGGGCACAGCAATTATTTTGGCTATTGCGTAACCGAGCTTTTTGAACAAATTGTGAGAATAACAATTTGCGTGTTCTTGCTTTCGTTTGGAATTGGCTCGCTCTCTCCAGAAATCGGCGCAGGACTTTCGCTAAGCATAGCTTGCTGTCTTTCAATGATTTTGGCGGTTGTTCTTTATTTCATCTATGGCGGAAGGTTAAAAAGGCCGGGGAAAATTTATCGCGAGGTTATAAAAAGTTCTGCGCCAATAACTGCCGTTCGCTTTCTTTCAAGCCTTGTTCAACCAATAATTGCCTTGATTATTCCGGCAAGGTTGATGGCGGCGGGTTACACGGCTTCTCAAGCAATGTCAATTTTTGGAATTGCAATTGGAATGACGCTTCCTCTTCTTTTCATTCCAATAACCCTGGTTGGCTCAATTTCAACTGCGTTAATTCCAGACATAAGTGCCGCTGTTTCAAACGAGGACGACAAACATGTAAACAACAGAATCAGCTCCTCAATCATAATAACAATGTTCATCGCATTTTTTATGATTCCTCTCTTCATTGGGGCAGGAGAGAACATTGGAACCTTCTTCTTTGGAAATACAACCAGCGGCGCGCTGCTTGCGAGCGCAGCCTGGATTGTTCTTCCAATGGCTCTAACAAACATAACCTCTTCAATGTTAAATGCGCTTGGAATGGAAGTTAAATCGTTTGTAAACTACTTGGTTGGCTCCGTTTTCCTCTTTTTGTCAATTTGGTTCTTGCCGAGTGTAATTGGAATTAGGGCTTTGATTGTTGGAATGGGAACGTGTGTTTCAATTACCTCAATTTTAAACATTTGGATGATAAAGAGAAAAACGAAGATAAAGCTGAACATTCTAAAACCCTTTGTTTTGATGGCCCTTTTCACAATTCCAAGCGCTGCAATAACTTTCTTTACAACAAATCTTCTAACAGACGTCATCCCTCTTTTCTTCAACCTTGCAATTTCTTGTATTTTTGGGGCAACAATGTTCCTAATTCTTTGCTCAATTTTCAATTTAATAAACGTCAAAGCAATGTTCGTTGAAGCAAAGAAAATTAAGATTAAAAAGCTTAATTTTAAAAAATTTAAGAAAAAAGCCAAATAAAATAGCAACTTTCTTTAAATTTAACCTTGACACACCTTAAATTAAGTGATAAAATTTTAGCGAGGTGAAAATGGAAAAGAAAGTATATTTAGATAACGCAGCAACAACCTATGTTGCAACCGAAGTTTTAAATGAAATGATGCCATGTTTTAACGTTTTCTACGGAAATCCAAACAGCATCCACAGCTTTGGAAGAGAAGCAGTTGGGCTTGTTGACAGAGCGAGAGACAGAATTGCAAAAGCAATTGGTGCGCGTTCTAATGAAATTTATTTCACATCTGGTGGAACAGAGGCAGACAACTGGGCAATCAAGGGCCTTGCCCATGCATATGCGTATAAGGGAAAACACATTATTACAAGCAAAATTGAACACCCTGCTGTTTTAGGAGCATGCAAGGCTTTGGAAGCAGAGGGGTTTGAGGTAACATATCTTCCAGTTGACCAAAACGGCCTTGTAAGCCTTGCTGAGCTAATTCACGCAATCAGAAAGGACACAATTTTAATTTCAATTATGGCTGTTAACAACGAAGTTGGAACAATTCAAAACATAAAGGCAATTGGAAAAACCGCAAAGGAAAACGACATTGTTTTCCACACAGACGCAGTTCAAGCTTTTGGCGCCCTTAAATTGGACGTTATGGACATGGAAATTGACGCCATGAGCCTTAGCAGCCACAAAATTTATGGCCCAAAGGGTGTTGGCGCGCTCTATGTAAGAAACGGAATTAGAATTGAAAATTTAATAGACGGCGGCCATCAAGAAAGAAATAGAAGAGGAGGAACAACAAATGTTCCTGGCGTTGTTGGCTTTGGAAAGGCGGCTGAAATTGCAATTAGAGACATGCACATATTCAACCAAAAAGTTAAATCTTTGAGAGATTATTTTGTTAAAGAAATAACTTCAAAAATTCCATATATAAAAATCAATGGCCATCCTCATCAAAAGGTAAACAACATCGTAAATGTTTCATTCGAACTTGTCGATGGCGAAGCAGTTTTAATGATGTTAGATTTTGAAGGAATTGCAGTTTCAACAGGCTCTGCTTGTTTGTCCGGCGCAACTGAGCCGTCATATGTTCTTGCAAGCATGGGCGTTGAGCCAGAGCTTTCTCAAGGTTCAATAAGGTTCTCTTTTGGAAGGTCAACAACAAAGGCAGACATTGATTACACAGTTGAAAAACTTGTTGAAGTAATTGAAAAATTAAGGAAAATATCCCCTCAAACAAAAGCTGGAAGAAAAGGAGATAAATAGTTATGTATAATTCAAAAGTTTTGGAAATTTTTAAAAACCCAAAGAATGTTGGAATTGTTAAGGGCGCAAATGGCGTTGGAAAAGTTGAAAGTTCTGTTTGCGGAGACATAATTAAAGTTTACATCAAGGTTTCCGAAGACGGAATAATTGAGGAAGCAAAGTTTAAAGCCTTTGGTTGCCCAGCTTCAATTGCAGCGGCAAGCGTTGCAGCAGAGTTAATAATTGGAAAAACGCTTGAAGAAGCAAACATGGAAACAAGCGCAAGAATTGTTGAAGTTTTGGGCGGCCTTCCAGAGGAAAAGGCATATTGCCCGGCCTTAGCAGAAGAGGCAATTAAAGCTGCGCTTGAAGATTACTACAAAAAGAAAGAAAAAGAGCTAAAACAATAAGCTGCACCCAGTGCAGTTTATTTGTTATAACAAAGCGGCAATTTTTGCCGTTTTTTTGAACCCAACTTTGAAAAAATATTAAAAGATTTATATGAAAAATCGTTAGCAGGTTTAAATAAAAAGTGGTAAAATACAAAAGATAGTTAAAAGGGGAAAAAGTTATGACACTAAAAACAAAATTAATCTCAACAATTTCAGCGTTTGTATTAATTCTAACAATAGTAATAGTTGCCGTTTGGGCGGCAACCCAAGCAAACGTTTCGCTAGGAGGAACAGTCAACTTCCAGGCAACAAACGTCTATGCAAAGGTAACTGGAACAGTTACTGGAATGGAAGATAGTCCAACTCTTCCAACCCTAATCTTCTCCGAGGGCGAGGACGCCTCTCCTGAGACAGACATAGAGAAGTGGAACAACCTAGACTTAGTTTTCAAAACCTCTGGAACTCCAATTGAAATTGAGGTTACAGTTGAAAACCTAAGCGACGAAAGAGCCCTCTATGCAAAGATAGACGACCAAATTGGCGTTGTTGCAAACCTAACCAAAACGGTTACTTCAAGCTCCCAAGACGCCCTTGGAAGATATATTGAAGTTCCAACCTCTTCCTCAATTGCGTACACAATAACCCTTTCGCCAACAGATCCTAATAAAAGCGTAAACGGAGAATACAGATATTTAATGACTCTTGTTGATGAAACGGAAATAGATAATGTAACAGCAAACATTCAAGTTTCTTCAAACCAAGCAGACCTTGGTTCAGTTTCCGGAAGCGGCTTGTATGCAATTGGAGACACGGCAACCCTAACCGCAACGCCTTCAAGCTCCAACACCTTCCTTGTCTGGGCAACATCAACCGATCCAAACACAATGGAAATTGTTTCAATTGACCCAACATATTCCTTTGAAGTTTCCCAAGATTCTCCAAGGGCTTACTACGCCCTCTTTAACTCAACAACCTCAACCAGCCAAACAGTTGGAGATTTGATCTACACCTTCTACAACGAGGCAAAACTTGCAAGTGTTACGGACACAACTTCAACCTCTGTTCCATCTGGAGATTTCACAATTCCTTCAGTTGTTTCAAGTGGAGAGAATTCATATAAATTATATTCAATAGGTAACAATGCCTTCCAAAGTTGCGGCGAGTTAACGTCAATAACAATTCCAGAAGGGGTGACCTCAATTGGAGGCTTTGCTTTCTATGGTTGCAGCAAGCTACAAACAGTTAATTTTGAGGAGAATTCCAACCTTGTTTCAATTGGAAGCCAAGCATTTTATAATTGCAGCAGTTTAGCTTCAATAGCAATCCCAGAGGGGGTAACTTCAATTGGCTATTCTGCCTTTCAAAATTGCAGCGATCTAACATCACTAACGCTTCCAAGCACATTAACCTCAATTGGCAGCAATGCATTCCAGAATTGTAACAACTTAAATTACTACACAGATTCAAATAATAACAAGTATCTTGGAAATCAAACAAATAATTACTTAGTTTTGATTGATGTTGCAGATACTACAATAACTGAGTTTAATTTCCCAGCAGGATGTACCTTTATTTATAGCAATGCTTTCTCGGATTGCAGCAATTTGGGCTTGATATCCTTACCGGACAATTTAATCTCAATTGGAGACTTTGCATTCAGCGGGTGTAGCAGTTTGCAATCAATTACAATCCCAGAAGGGGTTATTTCAATAGGCATGTATGCTTTCCAAAATTGTAGCAAGCTAAACTCAGTTATAATTCCAGAAAGTGTGACCATAATAGATGATTATGCTTTCCAGGGATGCAGCGTGCTGACTTCAATCACAATTCCAGAAAGTGTTACCGAAATTGGAAATTATGTTTTTTCTGATTGCCCTAACTTTGAAGAAATTACAATTAACGGAAACATAGCTGTGTATGCTCCAAATTATTATACGGCCTTCTCAAATTGTCCGAATTTAACAAAAATAACCCTTGGCTCGAATGTTTCATCTCTTCCAAACAACCTGTTTGGAAACAATAATTTAACAAATCTTACCGAAATTGTTGTTGAAGCAGGTTCGAGTTTAAGCACGGCGCTTCCAACCTATGGAACATGGGTTAAGGACGGAGGAAGCGACACGCAAACAAACTTCTCCGGAGCGGGAACTTACACAAGGACGGACATTTAAAATTTAAAAACCAGGCAAAAAGCTTGGTTTTTTTATTGATAATGAAATAATTGAGGCAAGTTGCCAGTAAAAATTTTGATAGTTTTTTCTTTTGTGATAAAACTAATAGTATGATAACACTGTTAATTTTAGATGGCTTTGGGGAGCGCGAAGAAAAAGCGGGAAACGCAATTTATGGCAACGCAAAGCGAATTGAAAAGTTAAGAAAAAAATATCCAAACTGCTTGCTTCGTGCAAGCGGCGAAGACGTTGGGCTTATTCCAGGCCAAATGGGAAACAGTGAAACCGGCCACCTAAACCTTGGAAGCGGGCGAGTTGTCTTTTCAGACCTTGCAAGAATTAACAAAGCAATTGAGAATGGAGAGCTTAGAAAGAACGAAACGCTCAAAAACGCTGCAATGCACGCAAAGAAAAACAAATCTAACATACATATCATGGGGCTTTTGTCGGACGGTGGTGTTCACAGCAAAATTGAGCATGCAAAAGAAATTATTTTAACTTTAAAAAAACACGGAATTAAAAAGGTTTATTTCCACGCTTTTTTAGACGGAAGGGACACTGCGCCAGACAGCGGGCTTTCTTTCTTCGACGAGATGGAAAACTTTTTAAAAAGCGAGAACATGGGCGAGATTATTTCAATTTCTGGCCGAGTTTATTCCATGGACAGGGAGCAAAGGTTTGATCGCGTTCAACGCTCTTACAACATGCTAACTGGAATCAGCGTTTCTGGCTATAGTGAGACCTCGAATTTGAGAAGGGCAATTGAATCAAACTATAAAAAACAGGTTTACGATGAATTTATACCTCCAATCAAACTGAAAGACTCGCCAGACATTGAAAGCGGAGACGTTATAATTTCATATAATTTTAGAACGGACAGAATGAGAGAGCTGATTTCCGCGCTTTCTCAGAAAAGCTTTAAAGAATTTGAAAGAAAGAAGCTTGACAACTTGTTTGTTGCAACAATGACGGAATATGACAAAACCTTTAAAAACATCAACCTAATTTTCAAGCCTGTTGAAATTAAAAACTGTCTTTCTCAAGTTCTTGCAAAAAACGGCCTTAAGCAGTTTAGAATTGCGGAAACAACAAAATATGCCCACATAACCTTTTTCTTCAACGGGCAAATTGAAAAGCCGTTTGACGGGGAGGAAAGGGTTTTAATTGAAAGTATAAATGTTCAAAATTTTGCAAAAGTTCCAAAAATGAGGGCAAAGGAAATTACAGAAAGGGCAATTAAGGCAATTAAAAGCAAGTTTTATGACTTTATTTTAATCAACCTTTCCAATCCAGACATGATTGGCCACACAGGCGATTTTAAGGCAACTCAAACTGCAATTAAATTTGTTGACAAATGTGCGCAAAAAATTGCAAAGGCTTCTCTTTCCGTCGGCGGCGAAACAATTATTACGGCGGACCATGGAAATGCGGAGCTTATGGAAAAGGACGGGAAGCCCGTTACAAGCCACACAACAAGCCCAGTTAGATTAATTTTGGTTAGCGAAAAGAACAGAAGCTTAAAGCTTAGAGATGGCCGTCTTGCCTGTGTATCGCCAACAATATTGGATCTTTTGGGCTTAAAACAGCCAAAAGAAATGACGGAAAGTTCGCTGATTGTTAAAGACAATTAACCTCAATTGTTTTGTATAAATTAAACAATTGTTTATAATAAAAGAGAAAAGCCCAAGGGGCGGAGGGGAAAGAAATGGCAAGTCCAAGAATTATTCCAAGAAGAATAAAAGTTAAAACAGAATTTTTTAAGGGGATTACGTTAACAGATATAATCTTTGCGTTTATAGGTGTTGGCGTTGCAATTGCGCTTTTTACTGCGCAATTCGACTATCACATTTGGGTTGGAATTGGTTGGCTTATAATCGCCTTCACAATGTTCCTTCCTGTTGCGGACGGAATTAGATTTTATTACACGATTGGATATTTGTTCAGATTTTTTGCGCAGAAGAAAAAATATGTTAAAGATGCAAAGAAAAACACGTCGGACATCTCGCAAATCATTCCTTTTGTTGGTTTCTATCAAGACAGGTTCATAGATTATAAGGAATATTACGCCCAAGTTGTTGAAATTAGCCCAGTTGAGTTTGGTCTTTTAAATGAATTTAAGCAAAACATGTTGATTGAAACTTTTGCAAATGCTCTTAGAAGGTTGACAGAGGCGCAAACGGCAAACATTGTTAAACTTAGCAAAGCGATGATTTTGGACAACTATGTTTATGTTGAAGATAAAAAATATGATTCGATTATAGACCTTCAAAATGAAGGAGAAATGACGCCAGAGGAAGTTGAGGTTAGAACTCCAATTTTTGAGGACAGAGTTTCAAGAGTTAACGCGCTAAACAAACAAGAGAAGGTTTATAAGGACTATTTCTATTTTGTTGTCTATGACAAAGACAAGGAAATTTTGGAAACAACAGTTAACGGCGTCATGCAAACGCTTTCAAACTCTGCAACGCCGGTTACAACAAGGTTGCTAACGGGAAAGGATCTTGCAGTTTTCGTTAGGGCAAATTTTGGAAAAGAGTTTGACGAAAGGGAGTTGGATTCAATTCCAATGAGCCAATATTACGATTGGTGTGTTCCCAAAGAACTTAAGTTTAAGGCGGCGGGTTACACCGTTGATGGAAGAGCCTATCGTCACTTTGCTTTCAGTGATTATCCATTATCTGTTGGAAATGCTTGGGGGTTTAATTTCTTTTCGCAGGATAGAACAAAAATTGTTGTTAAAATTAAACCAATTCCAAAATATAAGGCGGAAAGAAACATAGATAAGGCCATAATGGAAATGGAAAGCAAGGCGTCCGGAAAGAGCAGTAAGGCAATTGAACTTCAAACACACAAGGACACCCTTAGAGAATTGCTTGTAAATTTGAAAAACAACAACCAACAGCTTTTTGACATCAACATTTATGTCGTTGCAGAAGAGGCGGCAAGAAAGGAAGTTAAGGCAATTTTAAAACAGGAAGGCTACAAAGTTTCAGAGCTCTTTGCAAGACAAGTTGACGGTTTCATAAGTTCAAACATTTCAATGAGAGACAACATCAAGGAAAACCTAAGAGGTCTTCCAACTTCAACCTTGGCCGCAATTTTCCCGTTTATTTCTGGCGCACTTCAGGACAGAGAGGGTTTCTACATCGGATATAATGAATATCCAATTTTCGTTGATTTCTTCCTTAGAAACCGCGAAAGAGTTAACAGCAACATGATGGTCATTGGTAAATCTGGTTCAGGTAAATCCTTTGCAACCAAAACTCTTCTTGCAAATTTTGCGGCTGACAACACGAAAATCTTTATTCTGGACCCAGAAGATGAATATACAATTCTTGCGGGAAATCTTAAGGGAAAAGTTATTGACGTTGGGTCATCTGCAATGGGAATTATCAACCCGTTCCATGTCATGACAACTCTTAAAGACGACATCAAGGACATAAACGAAATGATTGACGACGAAGAAGAGGAAGAGGTTGACGACGGCAAATTAAAACTTAAGGAGAGCACGGACACCTTCTCAACCCACCTTCAATTCCTTGAACAGTTCTTTAAAGTCATTTTGGAGGGGATGGATAGCGATGCTTTCGAGGCGCTAAACTCGCTTGTTGTTGAGGTTTACAACAAGAAAAAAATCAACTCCAAAACAGATTTGGATAGGTTAACTCCGGAAGATTATCCAATTTTTGACGACCTGTATGACCTTGTTTGCAAAAAACTTGAAAAAGAGAAAAACGAATACCACAAGAGAAACTTGTTAACAATTCAAACATACATCAAAAAGTTTGCCTCTGGCGGAAGAAACAGCAACCTTTGGAACGGCCCAACATCAATTAGCACAAAGGAAAACTTTGTTTCCTTTAACTTCCGTTCACTTTTGGCAAACAGAAACGAAGTTATAGCGAATGCGCAAATGCTTTTGGTTTTTAAATATTTGGACAATGAAATTATTAAAAATCGTGATTTTAACATAAAATTTAAAACCAACAGAAAGGTTATTGTTGCCGTTGACGAAGCCCACGTTTTCATCAACCCGAACTATCCAATCGCCCTTGACTTCATGGCGCAAATGGCAAAGCGTATTCGTAAGTACACCGGTATGCAAATCGTTATTACACAAAATATTAAGGACTTCGTTGGAACGCCAGAAATTCAAAGGCAGTCAACCGCGGTTATTAACGCCAGCCAATATTCAATGATCTTCTCTCTTTCTCCAAACGACATGAACGACCTTGTTGAACTTTATCGTAAATCTGGTGAAATCAATGAGGAGGAGCAAAACAGCATCGTAACGGCGGGCGTTGGTCAATGCTTCTTCATCTCGGGCGCGATGAGCAGAACAATGATGCAAATTGAAGCGCCGAGTGCGATTAGAGAAATATTTGAATAAAACCGGTTGCTTGGATAAATTTAACAATAAAAAAAGAGAGTTTTATTTTTTAGTAATAAAACTCTTTTTCATTTTATTCGCTAAACTTTATTAATCTTTCAACCAGTTTTATAAAACCCGCCGAATTGCTCTAAGCCCTAATTGCCAAAACTTTGTAGGTTGTTACACCAGCAGGTGTTTCAACTTCAACCGTTTCGCCCTTTTTCTTTCCTAAAAGAGCTTTTCCAACAGGGCTTTCGTTTGAAATTAAACCTTTAAGTGGGTCACTTTCTGTTGAACCAATGATTTGATATTCAATTTCTTCGTCAAAAGCTTCGTCGTAAAGCTTAACAATGCTTCCAACAGAAACTTTGCTTGTTGACAAATCTTTTTTATTGATAACTTCGCAGTTTCGAAGTTTGAGTTCAATTTCTGCAATTTCTGCTTCAATCATACCTTGTTCTTCTTTTGCTGCGTCATATTCTGCATTTTCAGAAAGATCTCCAAACTCTCTTGCAATTCCAATTTTTTTGGTAACTTCGGGTCTTTTAACAGTTTTTAATTCCAAAAGCCTTTCTTCAAGTTGTTTCTTTCCCTCTGGGGTTAAAAAAGTTTTTTCCATGTAAGTTCCCTCCTTGTAAATAAAAGAAGACCAATCGGGCAAGGCCCTAGGCTCCTTAAAACGCAAGATAGATAATACTACAACATTTAAAACAAGTCAACTATTTTTATGTATTATTTTTCTCGCAAATTAATATATTCAAATAAATAAAAATTATGTTAATTTTCGCGCTCCAAGATAATTGCATTTTCTCCGTCTTTATAATATTTTTTTCTTGTATAAACTGGCTTAAATCCGTTTTTTTGATAGAACTTAATTGCGCAGCTGTTGCTTTCTTTAACTTCAAGCCAAAGTTTTTTCCCTTTAAATTTTTTAGCCAACTTGTCAATTAGTTGACTTGCAATTCCTTTATTTTCAAATTCAATTTTTGTTGCAAGAAGAAGAATGTTTATTGAATCAACAGTGTCCTGACCAATTAAAAATGAAACCACTTTTTCCCCTTCAAAGGCAACCAAGAAAACAGAGGAGCTTAAAGCAAAGGAACTTTCAAACTGAGCTTCTGTCCAGCTTTCATTTCCAAATCTTTCATGTGAAATTTTTTCAATTTCCAAAAGGTCACGCTTAGTTATTTTTGACTTTATTTTCATTTAGATTTGCCTCCGCTTGGCTTGGCCTGATGTAAAGAGGAAGAAGATTTGCCTCGCTTGTAAATTGATTTTTATCAATTTTTTCAAGAGATAGCTTTAAAAGGTTTTCAGGAGAGAAGCTGACCAGTTCTGTTTCGAAATTTAGTTTTTCAATTGAAACAAAGTTTTTAAAGTTTGAAAGTTCGCCCGAGGTTATCATCTTTGGTTCAAGCGTGCAAAGGTCGCCTTCAAAGCAAGAAACGAAATAATATCCGCTAAGTGCGTCTAAAATTGCTGTTTTTTGCTTGTTTTTGCTCAATTTTGCAATTAATTCTAAAGAGCCAAGTGAAACTATGCACATATGCTCATGTGTTAAAGCGATTGCCTTTGCCGTTGAAATTCCAATTCTAAGCCCAGTAAAAGACCCTGGCCCAGTCACAACGGAAATTACATCAATTCGATTTAAAACTTCGCTTGTTGTCTCTCCATTTTTGCAAACCTTTTCTAAAAGTTTTTCAATTTCTGGCAAAAGGTTTTCAGAGTGTTTTGCACTTGAATCTGTTGTTGTAAAATAATCCTTTCCTTCAAAGTGCAACACTATGTCTGCGTTTGTGAATCCCGTGTTCAAACAAAGTATGTTCATTTCAAAACCTCGCTTATGTTAATTTTTCTCGAATTATCAGAAATTTTGTCGATTTTTACAAGTATATATGGGGGAGTTATAAGCCCGCTTACATTTTCTGCCCACTCAACCAAAACAATTCCATCATTTTTGTTAAAATAATCTTCAAAACCCAGTTCAAAGGCTTCTTCTTTTGATGAAAGTCGATACATGTCAAAATGATACAGTTTTGGGTTGCAGTCATATTCGTTTAGCAATGTGAATGTTGGGCTGGTTATAATTTCTTTAACGCCAAGTCCGCGAGCAAAGCCCTTTGCAAAGGTTGTCTTTCCTGCGCCAAGGTCGCCGGAGAGCAAAACAACTTTTGGCGCAGAAAGAGCTTTTGCAAAATTTTCTGCAAAGTTTATTGTCTCTTTAAAACTTTTTGAAACAAATTCCATCTAAGCCTCCTTTGAAATCCTTTTGTAAAAATAAAGGCCAACAGCGGAAAAAACAAGCCCAAGCGCAAAGCCAACCAAAGTGTCCGTTAAATAGTGTTGGCCAAGATACATTCTTGAAACAATTACAAGCGAAATGAAGATTGCAAAGGCAATTGTTGAAATTGCTCGAATAAACTTGTTTTTTGTCGACTTAAAGATTGCATACAAACAGAAACAAGAAATAAGAGTTGCGCTAAGAGTGTGGCCGCTTGGCATAGCCGCGCCGCTTCCTGGAAGAATGTTCAAAACATCGCCAGAGACAACATATGGCCTTGGGCGGTTAAAGAGATATTTTAGGCCGAAGTTGGTTGCAATTGAAAGGCCATATGTTATTCCAAACGCAATTGCAAACCTCCATTTATACAAAAGAAAAAACAATCCCAAAACAAAAATAAACCCAATATAGTTTGAGATGTGTGAAATAAATTTACAAAAGCCCTCAAATAGTTCGGAGCTAATTTGTTGAAGAGATTTTATTATTTCAATTTCAAATTCCATGTTTCTTCCTTATTATTGCATAAACTGGCCAAAATTATATTTTTAATTTTTTGGCTTTTTTATGGATTTTCACAACTTTAACTACATATGGCAAGTAAATTATAATTGCGCTAGCTCCTGCTGCAATTAAAATTATTTGCCAAAGCTTAAATTCAACGAGGGTGTATTGAACGTGATCTCCCTCAAGCGAAAGGACGCCGCTTTGAGAAATTCCAATTGCAATGTTTCCGTTGCGGTCCGTCCTGTAAATGTTCATTTCGTTCATTCCCGTTTGGGCAAGGCGGTCTATTACTTCACTTGCAGGGTGGCCATAGCTGTTATTTCCAACTGAGATTATTGCAATTTCGGGCATGGCAACGCTTAAAAATTCCTCGGTTGAAGAATATTTGCTTCCATGGTGGCCAACCTTTAAAACGTCAATATCAAAGTAGCTTATTGGATAGCCATAAGTTCCATCAACAACTCTCTTTAGAAAATCTATTTCAACAGTTTCTCCAGCATCGCCGGTTAACATAACCTTCTTGCCCATGTAACTTATAATCATAATTGGAGAATATTCGTTTGTTAGGGCAAGGTTTGTGTTTCCGTCTGTGTAATGCGCCCCTGTTATTGGCGTAAAAAATTCAACAAGCCACATGCTTGAATTTTCGTTCATTTGGTCTTTTGAAAAATTTTGGGATTTAATTGTTAAAAATTCAGTTGTGTAAGTCTTAATGCAACCGAAGTTTTCAACTTCATTTTCAAGAAGAGCCCAAATTTCGCCATACCTTTCATCTGTTGAGATAACAGTTCCGGCAACGGGAGATGTTCCATCTTCGCTGTAATAAATTTGGGGGAGGTAACAGTTTTTAACTAAATAGTTTTCAAATACATAGGTTGCGCCGCCGATATGATCGGAGTCTGGGTGGGTTAAAACCAAATAGTCTATAACTTTTTCTCCGTTTTCATATCTTAAATCAATTGTTTCCAAATAACTTTGAAATTTTTGGCTGGAAGTGGAAGTGTAGTGGCCGCAATCAACAACCATAACTTCTCCTGTTGGAAATTCAATAATTGTCGCGTCCGCCTGGCCAACGTCAACAAAGTGGAAGACAAGGCCATTTTCGTCAATAACAGTTTCGGGCGCATCTTTGTTTAGCGCAAAGTTTACAAAATTTTCAACATTTTCTTGGAAAAAAAACGTGCAACAAAGCGCAAGAACAACAAAGACAAAAATTATTGTTCTAATGGCCAAATCGTTTTTAAGTTTTTTTTCTTTTGTTTGCTTTGCCATTTTTAAATTTTCTTAATTTCAAAACCCTCTTTTGTGTCTAAAATTGTGTAACCTTTAGATGAAATTAAATTTCTAATTTCATCAGATTTGGCATAATCTTTGTTTTCCCTTGCAATTTTTCTTTGATTTGCCAAATTTAAAATTTCTTCTGGGATTTCATCTGCTTTTGTTTCCTTCTCTAAATCAAGGCTGAAAACGCTGTCAAATTTCTTTGCCAAAAGGAATATGTCGTTTGACTTTTCCTCAGATTTTAGCATTTTCCAAAGAACACCAAGGGCAAGAGGAATGTTTAGGTCGTCTGAAATTGCCGCAACAAACTGATCCTCATAGCTTTTTAAAACTTCTTCTTTTGTTTTATTTGGCGCGCCTTTGTGTTCTAAAACAAGATTTCTCAATGATTTTAGTGCAGAAGCAGACGAGGCCAAACTTTCAAATGTAAAATTTAGCGCTTTGCGATAGTGGGTTAGCAGGTTCATATATCTAAAGTCCAAAGGTGAGTAGCCTTTTTTAATTAAATCATCCAAAGTGTAAAGATTTCCAAGGCTTTTACTCATCTTTCCGCCGTCAACTTGCAAAAATTCAACGTGCATCCAGTTTTTAACAACTCTTTTGCCTTCCTTTGCGTCGTTTTGAGCAATTTCATTTTCATGGTGGATTGGTTTGTGGTCAATTCCACCCGTGTGAATGTCAATTGAATTTCCAAGATATTTTTCGCCCATTGCAGAACATTCAATGTGCCAGCCGGGGCAGCCAACGCCCCAAGGGCTGTTCCACTTCATTATGTGGTTTTCTGGAACAAATTTCCAAAGAGCAAAATCAAATGGGTGGTGCTTTTGGCTGTTTTCATCAATTCGGCTCTCGCCAACAGTTGAAAGGTCCTTTCCAGAAAGCTGGCCATAACCCTTGAATTTTTGAACGTCAAAATAAACGCCGTCGTCGATAATATACGTGTAACCTTTTTCTTCAAGTTTTTTAATAAAATCAATCATCTCTCCGATGTGCTCGGTTGCCTTCGCAATGTGTTCTGGAAGCTCTATGTTTAGGCGAGAGGTGTCTTTAATAAAGCAATCTGTGTAAAACTTTGCAATTTCATATGGGTCTTTGTTTTCCCTTTTTGCGGCAATTTCCATTTTATCTTCGCCCTCGTCAGAGTCTGAAACCAAATGGCCAACGTCTGTTATGTTCATAACACCTTCAATTTTATAGCCGCAATATTTAAGCGATTTTCTAAGTAAATCCATAAAAATATATGCCCTCATATTGCCAATGTGGGGGAAATAATAAACTGTTGGGCCGCAGGTGTACATTTTAACTGTATTGTCCTTGGAACTCAGTTCCTCTTTTTTTCGCGTCAGCGAATTATAAATTTTCATTGATTAGCTCCTTTAAATGTTTATTCAATTTTTTTCCTTTTTGTTAGCCTTGAAGCGAAAGAACAACAGAGGAGAGACAGAAATCAAAAAACCTTGGTGGAAGCGAGAAGACGGAAAGGGCGTTGTTCTTGCTGTAAATAAACTTTTCGCCGTCCAAAAGCAAATCCTTCTGCTTAAAGAAATAGATGCTTCCAAGGTTTGAATATGCTTGAGAAAGCGTAATTGGTTTGCTAAATTCGACAATGCAGCCGAGTTTTAAATCAGAATTTAATAAGATTAGCGAACCAAAGGTTATTTCTCCTTCATTTCTGTTAATCTTGAACCCAAATTTTGAAATTTTATCAACAAAACTTTCTGCGTTGACGAACATTCCGTTAAAATTGTTAATTTCGGTTGTTTGTGGCTTAAAATCTTTTACATCAAATTTAATCTTTTTAAATTGGTTGAAAAGCGGGTTTTCAATTGCGCCCGTTATTTTGTCAAACCTGTCGTCAATGTCAAGCGTGTGAAGAATTTTAACCCCAAAGTTTTCCGCTGGCTCATCAAGAAGTTTTAGAAGATATTTTCTAAAAGGCTTGCCTTCTTCGTCGAAGCAAACGACAAAAGCGTTGTAAAGCTTGTCTCCCTTATATTCTCCCCAAATAAGGCGGCTGTAGAGCGATTTGAAAGGCTCAACACTGCAAAGGTGGTCAAAGTTTTTTTCTTGGAATTCTCTTCCGTTTAAATAAGCGGCGTAAAGCCTTTTTGTTTGCTTTGAAATTTCTTCTTGGCTGGTTTTTCCAACAGAAAGACGGTCTTCAATTTCTTCCATGTCTAAATCTGCTTTTCTAGATAGGGTTTGAATTACATTATTTTTCCATTCCTCATCTTCAAACTTTTGGAAAATTTGTGAAGAGAAAATTTTAACAGCCGCCTCTCTTCCAGAATTTACTAAGCATTCAGTTAAATATTTTGCCTCTTTAACTCGATTGTAGGCAAAGAGCATGCAACAGAAGTTTGCCATCTCTTCCGAAAGTTTTTCGCTTCCCAAAAGGGAGCAGAATCTAATTGCCCACTTTGCTTCTTTTATGTCCTCTTTGTTTGAAAGAACTTCAAAAAGCTTTTCGGCAAATTCTTCAAGGCCAGAAACCTCAAAAACATTTTTTAAATAATTTAAATCTATAAGCTTTGAAAGGTTGTTTTGCTCTTTAAAGACAGAAATTAGATATGTTTTAATAACATTATCTGCCGCCTGGCCGCTTTTAAGTTTCAGGTCGATCTTGTCAAAAACAATTCCAAGCGTTCTCTCTTGTGGGTCCTTAATTTTTCTTCTTGCAGCGTAAACAAACTGTTTTTCAGTTTTAACATTTGGGCTTTTAATAATTTCAAGGCGCTCTGCAAGGGCAAGTTTTAAAATTGGGTTTGTTGCCTTTTCATAAAGGTCGTTTAGTCGGGTTAGTGCTTCATTGTCGCTTCCAAAGGCGACAAAAACACCGGAAAGCCTTTCCTTTTCTTCATCTGAAATGTTTCCATAAAGCCTCTTGTCAAGTTCTAAAAATGTTTCCCGTTTATATTTTTTCAAAATGTGGCTGTTTTGCTGTTCGTCTGCATCATCTGTAATAAAGTCGTCAATCAAAAGCCTAATTCCTCTTGCAGTGTTGAAATCGGTTATAATTTCAAGGAGTTTATATTTGTTTTCTGTGTTTGTTTTGATGTAGTCAAGCGTCCAATCCTCGTTTTCGTTAAAGAAGTTTTGCATAAACTCAATTGCGGGGCGCTTCCAGCTGTATAGAATTTCTGCCTTGTCGCTTTCAAAGGCTTTTATTATAAGCGGAAGATATAAACTTTTTTCAATGTCGCAATTTTTAACAATTTCAACGAACCTGTCAAAATATCTTTCAATAAACGTGTAGGGCAGTTTTGTTGAAGAATATTTAATTTGACCAATTTGCCCAACAAAGATTTTTTTAACAAAATAGAAAACGCTTTCATAATTTTTAGAAATTAAAAGCAGCTTAACAAAATTTGAAAGAGCAAACATGTAGTTTCTTAGCTGGAAAATTAAATCTGAAACATTGTCAATATCTTCATTTTTAATTTCCTTTTTTGTTATGTGAGAGGCAAGAAATTCAAGTTCCAATTCTGTTAAATTTTCTTTAATAAACCTTTCAACGTCAACATCTATTTCAAAGCCGAACGTTGTTTTTAATTTTTCTTCAATTTGTTTGATATCCTTTAGTATTTCCATAACTAAAAGTATAACAAATAATTCTCTTTATTACAAATATAAAAACCAAAATTTTTTTAACTTAAAAGTTCTCCAATTTGTTTTTCAAGCGAGCTTTCTTCCAAAACTTTTTTAAGTTTTTCCTCTGAAATAATTTTAATTTGCCCGCTTGGATAGCGAACATAGATTATGTTCAACTTGTTTCTGCTAATTTGTGAAAGAACTTTGTAAAGCGGAACAGTGCTGGAAACGCAAAAGGATTTAACCGCAAGAATTTGGCGCGGCCGTTTGGAAAGGTTTGACAAAATTGGGTAGTATGTTCCCTGGAAATAACCCTCGATTATTCCAATGAAAAGAAAAATCGCAATAAGGCCAAAAGAGAAGTTGATTGTGTAAAAGCAGCTGACAACAAACAAAATTAAAAAACAGAGTGAAAAGAAAAAGTTCAGGGCCGTTGAAATTTTTGTTGAAACATTTGGCTTTAACTTTGCTTTTAAAATTGAATTTAAAACGCGGCCGCCGTCTAAAGGAAAGGCAGGAAGAAGATTAAACGCGGCAATTGAAAAGTTTGAAATTGCAAAGGAATATGTGTGGACATATGATGACGGAAAGACCCACCAAAGAGAAACAGTTAGAACAAGTAGAATAACGTTTGAAAGCGGCCCGGCAATTGCAATTTTAATTTCATCTTCTGGGTTGAAAAAATGCTCCTTAAAGGAAATTGATGCGCCATATGGAAGAATCCAAATTTTGTCAAGGCAATAGCCAAGTTTTTTTGCAACTGCGGCGTGAGAAAGCTCATGGATAACAATTGAAATCATATACGGAATTAAAACCGAGCCATAGCCGGTTATCAAAAGCAGAATTAAAAATAGAAAGGTTGCGGGGTGAATTCTAAGGGATTTCATCTATATAAAGATATGTTTTGTGTTTTTAAAATAACAAAAAGTTTTTATAAATCATAAAATGCTCTAGTTAGAATTTTTTAAAGGAGGATAAATGAAAAAATTTGCAATTTTTTTGGCCTTGATTGTTGGAAGCGTTTCGGTTGTGTTTGCAGGCTGTGGAAATGACAACGTAATTCGTTTGAATGAAGTTACCCACAGCATTTTTTATGCGCCGTTCTACGCGGCTATTAATCTTGGCTATTTTGAAGAGGAGGGGATTGAAATTGACCTTACCAATGGCGGCGGCTCTGACCAGAGCATGACGGCGCTTCTAAGCGGAAGCGCAGACATTGCGCTTTTGGGCCCAGAAACAGCGGTTTATGTTGTTGGCGAAGGTGCAAGCAACACACCGGTTATCTTTGGCCAGTTGACAAAGCGCGACGGATCGCTTTTGGTTGGAAGAGTTGAAGAGCCTTCTTTCAGCTGGGAAAATCTTGCCGGGAAGGAAATTATTGGCGGAAGGCGAGGAGGATCGCCGGCGATGTCTCTTCAAATGGCGGTTGAAAATGCCGGGCTTGAAGTTGGAACTGGCCCACAACAATGTAACATAAACTTAGATGTTGCCTTCGACCTTGTTGTTGGTGCTTTTGAGGCGGGCCAGGGAGATTACTGCACAATGTTCGAACCAACGGCAAGCGAATATGTTGCCGCCGGAAAGGGCTATATAGTTGCTTCTGTTGGCGAGGCGAGTGGCGAAATTCCGTTCACTTGTTTCATGGCAATGCAAAGCTATATAGACAGCAATGAGGAAAAAATTGAGAAATTCTTAAGAGCAGTTATCAAAGGGTATAACTATTTAGTGGAAGCAACGGATGAGGAAATTTTAACAGCTCTTCGCCCATCTTTCTCAACAACATCAGACAGTATTATAATTTCTTCTGTTAGAAACTATATTGCCTATGATGCATGGATGAGCACGCCTGTTATGAGCGAGGAATCGTTTACGCGTCTTCAGGACATGATGGACAATGCTGGCGAACTTGAAAAGAGGGTTAACTTTTCAGATGTTGTTGACAACAGCTATGCACAGCGCGCAATTGAAAGTTTGGCAGCCTAAAAAAAACAAAAAAAATTGGCACAACGAAAAGTTGTGTCTTTTTTTTGGTTTAAATAAAAATAAGAATTGAATTGTTTTGATTTTTTGTTTGATTTGATATAATAAGAGAAAATGAAAAAAGACTTTCAAAGAAACCTTTATACCGATGAAGATTCTGGAACAATGTTTTTGTTGACGCTTGTTGTTCCAGTTGTTGTTGGCCTTGTTGCAACAATTTTTCTAAACCTTATTGCAAATGCTTTTGATTTAATGAATTTTTCGCAAAGCCCGGCTTTGTATTGCATTTACATGCTAATTGTTAACGGAAGTTTTGTTGGGTTGTTTTTCGTTTATAATCGCGTTACGAAAACGGATTATGTCAAAGCAAGCCTTTTAAAGCCAAAATTTGGGCTTTTAAATGCAATTTTATGCATCATAATTGCGCCAATTATGCTTTTTGGAAGCATGTATTTAATCAACTATCTTATGAGCTTGCTTCAGGGAATTGGTTACAATCCGGACACAAGCCTTCCTCTTCCTCTATCAAACGCGGGCTGGCTCATTTTAAATATTCTAATTCTTGCGGTTTTGCCGGCGATTTGCGAAGAGCTTCTTTACAGGGGCGTTATTTTCAACGGCCTTAGGAAGTTTGGTTCGGTTGGGGCGGTTTTGATTTCGGCTCTCTTCTTTGCCTTGGCCCACGGAAGCGCCATGCAGTTTTTCTATCAACTAATTTTAGGGGTCGTTCTAGCATTAATTGTTTTAAAAACAGGGTCAATTTTTGCAAGTTCGTTGGTCCACTTTTTAAACAATGCAATTGTGGTCATATATAACTATATAGTTTTAAACACAGGCGGCGAGGCGGAGGTTGTCTTCGAGCCGTGGCTAATTGCCGTTTCGTTTGTTGCTGCGGTTGTTGGCGGGCTTTTAATTTGGCTTGTTTTCTATTTTATGAAGGAAAAGAAAAAAGAGGGTGAAAAGACGCAAAACGAAATTTATAAAGAGGTTAACGCGGCCGGCGACAAAAAGTTTTCCTCATCTAGAAGCATTTTAATGTTTTCAACATCTCTCATATTGGCGGTTGTAATTTGGTGTGTTGGAACATTTATGGGATAAAAGGGTTTTATTTTGAGAAAAGTTTTATATAATATTAAGTGGGATGAAATTGAATAAGTTGAAAAAGAATAGTGAAATTTTTAATACAAATTTGGTTTATTTTATAATCGTTGTTCTCTTTGTTTGTTTGAGAATTTGCTCTTCCATTGACGTTTTTTCATTCTTGGGGAGCAGCGCAGACCTTGTTTTAACGCTTGTAACTCAAGTTGGACTAATGTTTGTTTTGCCGTTGTTTTTGTTTTCAAAACTTAACAAAACAAAGCCAAGGGCAACTCTTGAAGATTTTTCTTTTAAAAAAGCAAATTACAAAACCGTTTTAATTTCAATTGCAATTGGCCTAATTGTCTTTATTTTAAACATTGCAGTTAGCACATTTTTCTCATACATTCTCTCGCTCTTGGGCTATCATGCTTCAACTTCTTCTGGAACTGCGGTTGCTCCAACATGGGGGAGTTTTTTCCTTTCGCTTTTAACCGTTGCAATTCTTCCTGCAATTTGCGAAGAATTTACTCACAGAGGCTTGTTGCTAAGCGGCTATAAAAAGCTTGGCTTCAAGAAGGCCGTTATTCTTTCTGCGCTGATGTTTGGTTTGATCCATTTGAATGTCAACCAATTCTTCTATGCAACAGTTATTGGTCTTGTTTTAGCAGTTGTAACACTATATTCAAGAAGCATAGTTCCGGCAATTATAATCCACTTTATGAACAACGGAATAAACGTTTATTTAGAATTTGCCGAAACAAAGGGGATTTTTGGCCAAAATTTTTACAGCGGAATTTCCTCCTATCTTTCCAACGGAAGCATTTTTAGTAATGTTATAGTAATTGCACTTTTACTAACTCTTTTGCTCTTTTTGCTTTTTATTTTGATTGGCTGGCTTTTAAAAATAAATGCGCAAAAATCTCTCGCAAGCTACGCGGAAAATGCAACGCTTATGGCAATGAGAGAGGAGGCTTTGAGTGACATTGAGCCGCAAGAAAAAAAGGAGGTCGAAAAACCTTTATTTCCTCCGCTTATTTTTGCGAAAAATTCAGCTAAAAACACGTTAAGCGTTAAAATTCCATATGAAGTTTTGGGCTTTTACATGGAGCCGGCAATTAAACCAACGCCGCTTGATAAATTATTCTTCTATGCAACAATTCTATTGGGCTCACTGATTACAATTTTTACCTTTGTTTGGGGCGTTATTTAAGCTTTAAAAAACTTAGTTTTGCTTTTATTCTTGAAAGGCCATTTTCAACGCTTTTTGTCTGTTTGCCCAAGGCGTTTGCAATTTCCTTGTAGGAAAGCCCTTTTAGGTATAAAGTTAGAACTTTTTTTTCATAGGTGCTTAGCGCGCCTATTATTTGTTTTTTCATCTCTTCAAGCTCTTCTTTTGAGATTAATTTATCATCCGGTAGTTGTTCTGTTGAAGGGATTATATAGAGTAGAACGTCGTCTTCATCGTCTTCCCAGCCAAGGTCAATTCCCCCTTGGTTGTTTAGGCTTATATATTCATTTAATGCCTTGTTTTTCTTTCTGTTTGCGGCTTTAACTGCGCTTTGAATTTGCCTGTTTATGCAAAGGGCGGCAAAGCTTGAAAAATCTCCAGCGCCGCTAAAGGATTGAAGCGCTTTAAAAAGACCAATCATTGCCTCTTGATAGAGGTCATCTTCGTCTTGCCCGGCAAGAAAGTAGCGCCTGGCAACCTTTCCCGCAAGCGGTTTATATTTTGAAAGAACAGCTTCCAAAGCGTCAGCGTTTCCGGATTTAGCAAGTTCAATTAATTTTCTTTCTTCCATAAGTTAAATAAATTCTATCACACTTTTTTTCTTTTGACAAATAATTGATTTTATTAAGCTTATATAGTATAATATAAACATGGAAAAGTTTGCAATAATCTATGATTTTGATTTCACGCTTTCAACTAACGATTCACCTTTCTTCTCGCTCTTTCCATTTTATGAAATCGATGGAAAGGAGTTTTTTAAAAAAACGGAGGAGGAAAGGGTTAAAAATGATATGGACTCTATAATTGGCTACCTCTATTCAACATATAAAATGGCACTTGAAAAGGGGAAGCCGCTGACGAGAGAAATTCTTTATAGCGCCGGAAAAAACATTAAATTTTATGATGGCGTCTTGGACTGGTTTGACAGAATCAACCAATTTGGAAGGGAAAATGGATTTGAAATTGAACACTACATAATTAGTTCTGGAATTTGTGAGATAATTGAGGGTTGTGCAATTTCAAGCAAGTTTAAAAAAATTTTTGCAAGCTCCTATCACTATGATGAAAATGGCTTTGCAGATTGGCCGCTTAGCGCAATTAATTACACGAACAAAACCCAGTTTATATTTAGAATTAACAAAGGAATTTTAAACAATTGTGATGACCACATTTTAAACGGCTATATGCCAAAAGAAAAGCGGGCGGTTGACTATAAAAACATGATCTACATTGGCGATGGCTATTCGGACATTCCTTGCATGAAAACAATGCGCGATAAAGGCGGGTTTTCAATTGGAGTTTATGGAGAAAACAGTTCGGTTGCAGACGGGCTGATCGAGAACAAAAGATGCAACAAAATTGCCAAGGCGGACTATCGAGCAGGGCAAGAGCTTGAAAAAATTGTCCAAGAGAGGATTTTAACGCTAAAAAACAACAAAAAAATGAATAATTATACATAAATTGCTAAAAAACAGTTGACTTTAAGTCTATAAAGTGTATACTTATATTGTTTAATGTTGCATATACATTTATGTGAGGTGTTTTTGTGAGATATAACAAAAGAAAATTAAACTTCATGATTTTTTTTACGATATTTTTAATTTCTATAACAGTCGGCTTGGGGGCGGCTGATTTTTCTGGTTCAATTGGTTCATCTGACGCTGAGCAAGGCGGGGATATAGTTGATGATGGTGAAATTGTTCTGCCGCCAGATGACGGCCTGTTTGATGATGTGGATGATGATTCACAGGGAGGGTCTGACGAAAATGGAGGAGGCCAAACATCAAACAACCCTCAAAACATTCCAGAACTAACAATAAAGTTCAACAATGCTTGGGCGGCGTGGAATTATGCGCTCCAAATGGATGAGAAATATAAGAGCTATGTGTCTTACTATCAAACAATAAAAGGAAAGGCGGATAGCTATCCTGTTAATGTTGACGTTACGGTTAGCAGGGATATCTATAAGGACATCAGTCAAATTTATGTTGTAAACACAGCAAAAACAAACATAGATGTTTTAGACGGCTTTGTTGATCTTGGCAGTGGGAAGAATTATACTTCCTACACGTGTTTTGATCTTGAAAATGGGATTGTTTCAACGCCAAATGATCAAACAACCATGGAAGAATATCAAAGCGGTCATTCCATTTTCACATACGAAATTCCATATATAATTAATCAAAGCACTGTTGCTAATGCATATTTGACGAATAGTTATAAAAAATCATATTATGAAGTGACTTTTGTCTTAAATTCAAAAGCATGGGCTATTTATGCTGAAGTTGTTAAAGGGGAGATTGGAATTCAAGACACTCCATCATTTAATTCAATTACCGTAACTGCGAAAATCAGCAAGCAATATGGAACGTTCATTTCCATATCTGCAACAGAAAACTATTCTATTAACTATAAGTATGGCTCAATTAATACATCCTGCACTTGCTCGGGCAGTTTAAATATGTCTTTTAACTATTTCGTCAAGTTGGATAACAATATCGCCGCGATCAAGGATAAGATTGGACTTGAATAAAAAAATGAATATTTATGCAATTTTGTTTGCTTTTTTGAATAAAAATGTTATTATATAAATAGAATTATTCAAAAGATAAGGATTTGGAGAATAAAAATGGTCTTTAATAAGAGAAAATTTAACGTAATTATGTGTTTCACATTAGTGTTAATTTGTCTTGCCGTTGTTTTTTCAACGGTTGATGTTTCTTCGCTTCAAAGCATGGATGATCCTGACCAATCATATGCAGAACCAGATAACCCAAATGGGGGAAATGATCCAACAGATCCAACAACTCCAACAGATCCTTCTGATGAAGATGAAATCCCAGAAGAAGATGAAGGGAAATTTCAAAAATTAAATGTAACTTTTACAAATGGCTGGGTGGCATTAAATTATGCGCTTGGCCTCTTGGAAGATAACGATTATAAAATTACATTTTCTCAACAAATAGAGGCAAAAGATACAACATTCAATCAAGGTGGAACTCAAAAAATTAATAAAGAAATCTACAATGTTGGAGGAATTGGTTATGTCAAAGCAATTGCCGATGGCTCTGATATTCCTCTTGGAATGGGCGAAAATTACACGGATTATATAGTTGTAAATTCGTCCTCAGTTGACTATAAACGAGATGGAGGCAACTTAACAACATCTTCAATTGATGACTACCTAGCAAAATATGGCTATCTTCCAAACGGGATACCATATACATTGAATATGTCAACAGCTAGCTTATCATTTAATATTGTAAGGCCTAAAAATGGCTCTGCATATTATGAACTTAATTTAACATTGAACAGCAAAGCTTGGGCAGGATATTTAGTTGGCTTGGAAACGAGCGGAGGAGAGGGAAGCAATCCTCAGATGCAATCAATTGTTTTAACAATTAGAATTGACAAAGATTATGGTTATATAACATCTTTAACCGCAACTGAAAAATATACAATTAAGCGCGGTTCGTTTACCGCAAACTCTAATTCGACAGTTATGATGCAGTTCAGTTACTATGGCGACTTTCAATCAAAAGCTGACGAAATTAAATCTCAATTAGCTTAAACTCCGAATTTCGGAGTTTTTTATTTGCAAATTTTTTAATTTTTTCCCATTCTTGCTTCGAAATTCCGCCGCAGTCATATTTCTCTTGCAGATTGAATATGCACTGAAATAGATAACGGTCAGTGTGCCAAAATTTAAAAATTGAATTTTTTAATATAACCTTTGAATAATGCTTCAAATTAAAATAATCTTCATTTAATATTTTTATCTTTTCATAAGGGTTTTGTATTGTTGCAAAACCTCTTTTTTTCATTTCTTTTTCAACTATTTTTATATATCTTATAAAGTCAGAAAGAGGATAGTCAACAACCTTGTTTACTATCAAACTGTTTGGATTTTTGAATTTATTAACAAGTCCAATGATTGCAGAAATTTCCCGCCATTGACCTGTTAGCTGTTTGTTTGGAAGAACTTTGATAAGTTCATAATGCCAAAGTCTCATATCTCCTAATTTAATCAAAGACTTTGTTTTTATTCAAAGGTTGCAATTTTTGATTCAATTAAATTGGACATTCTTTGAAGGCAGTCTATGCAGCCAACTATTCTGGGCTTTTCTGAATATATGTCAACATGGCCAATTATTTCATCATAATCTCTTCGGCTTCTAGGAGCAAGGTTGTAGGCTCCATATGGAAATTGATTTTTATAATATTTAACCATTTCAAAGGCGGGAACATCATTTTTCCCATCGCCTAAGAAACAAAGCCCGCAAATTGACGGTTTCCCATAGCAAGAAATTATGTCCTTAACTCCGTCCGCCTTGTTATATGGAGCATAATGGGTTGTTATTGTTCCAATTTGATTTAATTCTCGGCTATATTTCTTTCCGCGCCCTAAAATTGAATAGTCAATTCTGCTGTAAATTTCTGGATATTCAAATTTAAAAAACTCCATTCTTTCTGCTAAATCTTCAATTGAAGTCCCAGAAATGAAGTGGATTGTTATTAGACAGTTAAAATCTTCTTCAAATTTATTTAAAAAAGTAACAAGTGCGTCAAATTCGTTAGAGCCTTCTGAAAACTCTTCAAAAGTTGAATCTAAATCTGCTATTATTAAAAAATTCTTTTTCATGTAAATATTATATTATAAACAAATTAAAAAATCAACCATGTTTAATTCTCGCGCTATGCGCGAGATTTATATAATTCCTTTTCCAAAATGCTTTCCAAAATTGCAGCAGCTTAACCTCAATCACAATCCCAAAGGGGGTGACCTCAATTGGAGATGGGGCTTTCTCTGTTTGCAAGGGTTTAACCTCAATAACCCTTCCAAGCACATTGACCTCAATTGGAAATTTTGCTTTCCAAAGTTGCAGCGGTTTAACCTCAATAATAATCCCCGAAGGGGTGACCTCAATTGGCGAAGATGCTTTCCCTAATTGCAGCGGTTTAACATCAATAACACTTCCAAGCACATTGACCTCAATTGGAAATAATGCTTTCATTAATTGCAG
>CALWHN010000013.1 GCA_944380415.1 uncultured Clostridia bacterium
TTCACAGAAAAGCTATTTAGTTTCCTTACAAGTCGCGGCAAAAATTACAAGAATTTGTAATTTTTCGTCTGGCCGCGTATTAGAGAAAAAACAAGCGCCCAAGCCGTTCGTTTCGCACACTTGCGAAACTAGGCCCAAGCGCAGTTTTTTCTCTGGTGGGAGTTATAGGACTCGAACCTATGACCCCCTGCTTGTAAGGCAGGTGCTCTAACCAACTGAGCTAAACTCCCAAGCGAGTTATAATATACCACACACAAAAACGCTTGTCAACAAATTTAGCAAAAAATGAATAAAAACTTTCAAAAAGCTAAAATTAATGTAGGAGGTTTTTATGAAACATTTATCAAAAATTTTAACAGGAGTTATGCTCGTTTGTTGCGCAATTGTCTTTGCAGCTTGTGGTGGCGGACAAAAAACGCTTTTTGTTAGTGATTTTACAAATGGAAACAACGACCTTTTTAGAAACTACGGAAGCGTAACCGACAACGACAACGGAACAATAACTTTAAACAAATCAACAGATGCAGACAATGGACCAATGACTTACTTTGGCGAAGAGGACAGAAACTTTGAGTGGGTTGAAAATGGTTACACCGCGTCAATAACATTCAAAATTGATGGCGCAGCAATGACAACAGGCCAAGGCTTTACGTGGACGGTTTCAATTAACGACGAAAACAAAGAATTTGTTGACGAAAGAAACATGTATTTCAGAAAGTATGACGAAGGCGTTAAAGTTGGTTATGTTTACAATGGTTCAAACGATGCAATCAACGCTGATGCAACTTCAAACGAAGGTTCCGTTCTGATTCCAGATGGCTGGTATACGGCTAATTACACTTTCTATGACGACAACAACGTAATCAAACTTGATATGAGCCTTGTAAACGAAGCTGGAACAACCGTTTTCACTGTTAAAGATGCAAAATTAAGCGACGAGAACGACGCCCCAATAACTCTTGACACGTTTAGCGGAATTAGATATGGCTGGGTTTCATGGATGACAATTTCAAACCTTGAAGTTAGAGAAGTTAAAGTTTATCAATAAAAATTAAACAAATTAAAGAAAAAAAGCCAAATAATTTGGCTTTTTTTAATTTACTTTTGATTTTTCAAGGAAATCATCTTCTCTGTTAAAGTTTGCATATTCGGAAATGTAGGCCTTTCTTGCTTCAATGTTGTCGCCCATCAAGGTTGTAACCATCTTTTCCGCCTCTGCTGCGTCATCAATTGTAACGCGAATTAAATTTCTGTGTTTTGGGTCCATTGTCGTTTCCCAGAGCTGTTCTGGGTTCATCTCGCCAAGCCCCTTGTATCTTTGAATTTGATATCCCTTGCCAACGCGTGCAATTGCATCTTGAAGTTCGTTGTCTGAATAGACATATTCTGTTACATCTTTTTTATAAACCTTGTAAAGCGGCGGAAGGCCGATGTAAACATCGCCGTCATAAATTAGCCCGCGCATATACCTGAAGAAGAAGGTCAACAAAATTGCCCTAATGTGCGCGCCGTCTTGGTCAGCATCGGAAAGAATAATAACCTTTTTATATCTCAAGTTGTCCAAGTTAAAATCTTCGCCAACCCCAGTTTCAAGCGCAGAGATGATTGTTCTAATCTCCTCATTTGCCAAAACTTGGTCAAGGCGCTTTTTCTCCGCGTTGAGCGGCTTTCCCTTAAGCGGCAAAATTGCTTGGAAGGTTCTGTCCCTTCCCTGCTTTGCGCTTCCGCCAGCAGAATCTCCCTCAACGATGAAAAGTTCGCTTATCTCGGGTTTTCTGCTTGTGCAAGCGGAAAGCTTTCCAACAAGGTTATATTTGTCAACGCTGTTTTTTTGCCTTGCAAGATCTTTTGCCTTTCGCTGGGCTTCTCTAACTTTTGCTGCCCCTTTTGCCTTGTTGAAGACAATTTCGGCAATTTCCATCTTGTTTTTTTGTTCGAAATATTTAAAAAGTTCGTTGTAAACAATGTTTTCAACTTCTGGCCTAATTTCAGGGTTTCCAAGTTTTGTTTTGGTTTGCCCCTCAAATTGAATGTTTCTCATCTTAATTGAAAGAATTGCGGTTATTCCCTCTCTGAAATCTTCGCCAATTAAATTTTGCTCTTTTTCTTTAAGCCAGCCCTGTTGCCTTGCAAGTTCATTCATAAGGCGCGTCAGCGCAGATTTAAAGCCTGTTTCGTGCGTTCCACCCTCAGAAGTTGGAATGTTGTTGACATATGAAAACATGTTTTCGGTGTAGGTGTCCGTGTGTTGAATCGCAAGTTCTAATTTAACAAGCTTACTCTCGCCTGAGATAAAAATTGGCTCCTTATACAGCGCGGTTTTTCCCTCATTCAAGTAAAGCGCGAAATCTTTAAGGCCGCCCTCATAGGCAAAAAGCTGTTTTTGCCCGGTTCTTTCGTCAACAAAATCAATGTAGACGCCCTTGTTTAAAAAAGCAAGTTCTTTAAGCCTTTTTGAAATTGTTTCAGCGTTGAAAACCGTTGTTTCAAAAACGCGCTTGTCTGGAAGAAAAGTAACCTTTGTTCCCGTTTTGTTCGTGTCGCCAATTTCCATAAGAGGCGCAACGGGAACGCCGCTTTTAATTTTTCCGTTCTCGCCAACCCTGCTTTCGAATTCCATGAAATAGCGCTTTTTGTTTTTGCAAACCCAAACTTTGGTCCATTCGCTTAGCGCATTTGTAACAGATGCACCAACGCCGTGAAGACCGCCAGAATAGCCGTAGTTGTCGCTGTTAAATTTCCCGCCGGCGTGAAGCTGGGTGAAAACAACTTCAACACCAGATTTTTTTAACGTTGGATGAAGGTCAACAGGAATTCCCCTTCCGTTGTCCTCAACGCTTGCGCTTCCGTCCTTGTGAAGCGTAATTGAAATTCTGTTGCCATAGCCGTTTGAAACTTCGTCGATGGCGTTGTCAACAATTTCCCAAAGAATGTGGTGAAGCCCTTTTACGCCAGTTGTTCCAATATACATTCCAGGCCTGAGCCTAACCGCGTCAAGCCCCTCTAAAACAACAATATCCTTTGAATCATAGGATTTACTCATAATTTTCCTTCTTTTAATTTATTGCCAAAATAAAATTAGATAATTGCTCATCTCTAAATAATTTACCACAAAACGCTTAAAAAAACAATTATTTGAAAAAATATTGCTAAAAAAACGCAAATTAATATTTTAATAAAAAAACAAAGCCCTATTCAAGGCTTTGCGAATTTAATTGTTGTGTTTGTTTTTGCGAGGCAACAGAAATCAAATTTTCTGGGTTTAAAGCTTGAAGATTCTCTGGAACAAAGAGGCCGTCTTTTCTAATTAGAACGTCATCAATCCAAATTTCTCCTCCACCATATTCCTTCCTTTGAATTTGAACTAAATCCCAATGGATTGCAGACCTGTTTCCGTTATCACATCTTTCATAAGCATTCCCCGGAGTGAAGTGAATTGAGCCGGAAATCTTTTCATCGTATAAAATATTGTTGTATGGATTTAAAATTAAAGGATTTACGCCAAACGAAAATTCTCCAATATATCTCGCGCCTTCATCGGTGTCCAAAACCTCGTTCAATTCTTTCGTATGATTTGAAAATGCATTGACAATTTTTCCATCTTTAAATTCAAAGTAAACATTTTCGTGGGTAATTCCGTTTTGCCTGCTTGGAATATTATATGTTATGTAGCCATTTACGCTATCTCTAACAGGAACTGTGTAAATCTCACCATCGGGCATGTTTCTTTCTCCAAAAGATTTGATCGCAGAAAAGCCTTCAATGCTAAATTCCAAATCAGTGTTTGGCGCAACAATTCTAACTCTTTTTCCCTTTTTCAAAAGAAAAACCAAATTGTTCATCGCTTTAGACATTTTGCTATAATCAAGCAAACATGAATTTATATAAGTTTCATAAAGCTCTTTATTCTCTTCTTTGTTTGGAACCTTTGTTAAAACCCACCTCTTTTTCAGTCTATGGTTTTGATGAACCTCAACCATATACCTATTAAAAGCTTTAGCTTGTTTCTCATTTAAGGCCGTTTTAGATTCCGTTCTGAGAATGCATGTCGCATCTGCTTTTTTATACCAGCCAATTTCTCTTTGTATGATTTCTTCAAGGCCTTTGTCATCAACATTTTGCCAAAAATCATCAAACTGTTTCATTGTTAAAAACTCAGAAATTACATTAATTCCCCTAACCTTGCAATATTCAATAACATATTGCCCAAGTTCAAATTGATCTTCTCCTCTAACTTGCACAATAAGTGTCTCGCCAGATTTTACAGCAAGCGATGTATCTACCAAATTTTTTGCAATTTTTTTAAGCCTTAAATCCATTTTTAACCTCCAATAACGTTTATTATAGCAGCAAAGGAAAGGTTTGTCAATAGACAAAAAAAACAGCGAAAATTCGCTGTTTTAAACTAATTCAATTCTTGCCATTTCGGCGTTGTCGCCACGCCTTGCGCCAAGTTTAATAATTCTTGTGTATCCGCCTTTTTGGCCAAGTTCCTTTGCGCGCTCTGCATATCTTGGAGCGTAAACATTGAAGATTTTTTCAATCAATGGATGGTTGACATCTTCTGTTTTAGCGCGGAATGCAGCTTTGCTTTCCTTCTCGCCTTTCTGCTCTTGAAGGTCATAAAGGAAGCTCATAATTTTTCTTCTAGCATTCAATTTCTTTGGGCCGTCATTTATGAATTCTTGCTTAGATTCAACGCCCCTCTCGTTTTTAACAGATTTAACAACCTTAACTGTATCCTCATAGGAATTGATTGCAAGAGTTAAAATCTTTTCTGCCATAGAACGAGTTGATTTTGCGCGCTCTAATGTTGTTTCAAGCTTTTCATTCCAAAGAAGACTAGAAACTTGATTTCTGATTATTGCAAGTCGCTCTTTTGTTGGTCTTCCCAATTTACTATTTGCCATTTGTTTCTCCTTTTAATCGTCTGACTCTTTAAATGAGAGCCCATATTCGTTTAATTTTTCAAGAACTTCGTCAATTGATTTAAGACCCAAGTTTCTAACTTTTAACATATCTTCTCTTGTCTTTTGGGTTAAATCTTCAACTGTGTTGATGTTTGCCCTTTTAAGGCAGTTGTAAGAGCGAACAGAAAGTTCCATTTCCTCAATTGGCATGTCCAAAATTTTTGTTTTGCTTTCTTCTTCTGTTGAAACAAGAATGTTCATCTTTCCCATTGCTTCGCAAAGATCAACAAAAATTGAAATGTGGTCTTGCAAAATTTTTCCAGACAAGCTAACGATGTCTCTTGCAGAAGTTGTTCCGTTTGTTTCAACCTCTAAAACAAGCTTGTCGAAATCTATGCTTTGTCCAACACGAGTTGGTTCAACGCTGTAGCTGCACTTTTTAACAGGTGAATATAGCGAATCAATTGCAATAAATTCTGGATTGTCAACGATTTCTTTGTTCCTAACATTTGGAACATAGCCTCTTCCCTTTCCAACCATAACTTCAAGTTCGAATGGGCAACCTTCTTCAACGCTACAAATATGAAGATCTGGGTTTAAAATTTCAACATCGCTGTTAGGAGCAAAATCTCTCGCAGTAATTTCTCCTCCCTTTGAGGTTTTAATTCTCAAAATTGTTCTAAAATCTCTGTCTGGATTTGCAACTTTAACAGCAAGCCCTTTGATGTTTAAAACGATGTCAACAACATCTTCATAAACGCCAGGGACTGTTGAGAACTCATGGAGAACGCCTGGAATTCTAATTGCAATTCCTGCTGCGCCTGGAAGAGAAGAAAGAAGTGTTCTTCTAAGCGCATTGCCAAGGGTAATTCCAAAGCCCTTTTCCAAAGGCTCAACTGTAAACCTTGCAAAATTTCCGTTCTCAGTTTCTTCACATGTGATTTTTGGTTTTTCAATTTCCATCAACATAAACTTTTTCTCCTTCTATTATCTAGAATACAACTCAATGATGAGGTGTTCTTTAATGTTAAGGTCAATGTCCTCTCTTGAAGGATTTGCAAGAATTTTTCCCTCAAGCTTTTCAGAATTAAATTCAAGCCATTTTGGCATTATAATTTTCATTCCTTTAAGGTCTTTAAACATTTGCAAGTCTTTTTTGTTCTCTTTAATTGCTATAACATCGCCTGGTTTAACAATGTAAGAAGGAACATTAACGCGCTTTCCGTTGACTGTTATGTGGCCGTGGTTAACAATTTGACGGCACTCCGATCTTGAAGCTCCAATTCCCATTCTGTAAACAACGTTGTCAAGCCTTCTTTCAATTAAGGAAAGCATGTTCTCACCAGTAACGCCTTTCATGCGCTCTGCTTCCTCATAATATTTTCTGAACTGCTTTTCCAAAATTCCATAGGCTCTTTTAACTTTTTGTTTCTCACGAAGTTGAAGCCCATATTCTGTAACTCTTTTTCTTGCTGCTCCGTGTTGGCCAGGAAGCGACTGTCTTCTTTCAAAAGCGCATTTTTTGCTTGTGCATCTGTCGCCTTTTAAAAAGAGTTTGCAACCTTCACGCCTACATTGACGGCAGCTTGGTCCTATTAATTTTGCCATTTTTTTTAACTCCTCTTAAACTCTTCTAATTTTTGGTGGACGGCATCCGTTGTGTGCAATCGGTGAAACATCTTTAATTAGTGTAACGCCAATATCGCAATTTTGAAGTGAACGGATTGCTGCCTCGCGGCCATTTCCTGGGCCTTTAACGTAAACTTCAACAGTTTTAATTCCATATTCCTTTGCAACTTTTGCTGCTTCTTCAACAGATGATTGAGCTGCAAAAGGAGTGCTCTTTTTAGAGCCTCTAAAGCCAAGCTTTCCTGCGCTTGACCATGAAAGAACATTCCCAGCCATGTCTGTGAACGTTACCATTGTGTTATTGAAAGAAGATTTAATGTGAACTTGACCCTTGTCAATGCTTTGAGTAATCTTTTTCTTCTTTGTTTTAGTTGGTTTTCCTGCCATCATCTTCCTCCTTATTTACCTTTCTTGCTGCTTCCTGCAACAGCTGTTCTTGGGCCCTTGCGTGTTCTGCAGTTTGTTCTTGTGTTTTGACCTCTAACTGGAAGGCCTTTTCTGTGTCTAACTCCTCGATAGCAGCCAATTTCTGAAAGGCGTTTAATGTTCATGGAAACTTCTTTTCTTAAATCACCTTCAACAGAATAGTGCTTTTCAATGTAGTTACGAAGAGTTGCAACATCATTTTCATCAAGGTCTTTAACCCTTGTGTCTGGATTGATGTTTGTTGCTTGTAAAATCTTATCAGCAGTTGTTCTGCCAATTCCATAGATGTAGGTTAAGCCAATTTCAATTCGCTTGTCCTTTGGTAAATCTACGCCAGCAATTCTTGCCATTTTTTCATTCTCCTAATTTAGTTTTTGATTTGATATATAAATAACGGGTGTGAGTTGCAAATTTATTTGCACAGCCGCCTCACAAAAAGGGCAAAGCCCCTGCCCGAGATTTTTTAAATTAACCTTGTGTTTGTTTGTGGCTCTTGTCCTTAGAACAAATAACCATAACTTTTCCTTCTCTTTTAATAACCTTGCACTTGTCGCACATTGGTTTAACAGATGGTCTAACTTTCATTTTTTCCTTCCTCTCTTTTTCTTACATTTTTCCGCGCCATGTGATTCTTCCTTTCGTAAGATCATATGGGCTCATTTCAATTTTAACTTTGTCACCTTCAAGAATTTTTATATAGTGCATTCTAAGGCGACCGGAAATGTATGCAGTTATAACGTGGCCATTGGACAATTTAACCAAGAATGTTGTGTTTGGCAACACCTCAATAACCTCACCCTCAAATTCTATCACATCTTCCTTCGACATACAATCTCCTTTAACAAATTTTTTCAAATTTTTTTAAAATTTTTTTAATAACCCCGTCATTTACCTTGGATTTGTCCTCAAAAGTTCCCTCAAGTTCGGTTGCAACTTCGCCAAGAGAGCAAATATGCTTAATTTTCTTTCTTTTCGGCTTGGAAATTGTTCTGTATTTTCCATCAATCAGGTTAACGTAATTCTCATCTAAGATTTCACTAATTAAGTAAATTGTTCCCTGATCTCTTCCCGCCTTTGACTCAACAACTTCAAATCTTCTAAATTTCATATCTGCCTCATTAAAGTGTTAGAATTTCGATTCTATCATCTAGGATTAAAACTGTGTTTTCATAGTGGGCCGATGGCAATAAGTCCTGAGTAATTGTTGTCCAGCCGTCTTCCAAGATAAAAATTCTTCGCGTTCCCATGTTAATCATCGGTTCAATTGCAAGACACGTGTTTGCTTGAACAATTGGTCCGTCCGATTCCTTTCCATAATTTGGAACGCTTGGGTTTAGGTGGAGTTTTTCTCCAATTCCATGCCCAGTCATTTCCCTAACCACGCCATATCCAAAACTTTCAGCATATTTTTGAATTGCGCTTGAAACTTTTCCAAGTTTCTCTCCGGCCTTAAGAAATTTAATTCCCTCAAAAAAACTTTGTTTTGTAACGTCAATAAGCTTTTGTTTTTCCTCAGAAATTTTTCCAACAGGAAATGTTCTAGCTGCATCTCCATGAAATCCCTTATATTCAACGCCAATGTCAATGCTGACAATGTCTCCTTCTTTAAGTTTGCGTTGGGAAGGAATTCCATGGACAACAACTTCATTAACAGAGATGCAAGTTGATTTTGGAAAGCCATTATAGCCTTTAAAGCAGGGCTTTCCGCCATGATTTATTATATACTCTGAAATTAAATTGTCAAGAGAATTGGTTGTAACACCAGGTTTAACAAGCGTTTCAGCGTACAACAATGCATTTTTTGTAATCTCCCCAGCCTTTTTCATAAGAACAATCTGCGCTGGCGACAACTGTTTCATCTCTTCTCCTTCTATTTTTTTGCAAAAGGAAGAACAATCTCCCTAACTGCCTTGTAAGTTTCTTCTGGCGTTTCCGCACTGAAAACCGTTGAAAGAATTTTTTTCTTCTTATAAAACTCAATAAGAGGTTCGCTTTGGCTTAAATAGGTTTCAATTCTTTTTCTAACAACTTCCAATTTGTCGTCATCTCTTTGAATTAGCTTTGCTCCACAACTTTCACAGTCTTCAATGTATTTATCTGCAATGCTGTAAATCTTTCCACAATTTGGACAAATTCGTCTGGTTAATGCACGCCTTTCAACTTCATTGATGCTAACATCAATGTGAACAACAACGTCAATATCTGCAAATTTAACAAGCTTTTCCGCCTGCTCAATTGTCCTTGGAAAGCCGTCTAAAATATAACCTTTCTTGCAGTCTGGAAGACTAAGACGCTCTTTAACAAGAGCAATAACAATTTCGTCTGGAACAAGCTTTCCCTCATCAATATAAGTTTTTGCAACTTCCCCAAGCTCTGTTCCGCGAGAAATATGTTCCCTTAAAATGTCTCCTGTTGAAATTTGAGGAATTCCAAACTCTTTGCTAATTAATTTCGCTTGAGTTCCTTTTCCACTCCCTGGTGCTCCAAAAAGAATAATGTTCATATACTTTCCTCCTTTCTAGCCTATTTTAAGAAGCCTCTGTAGTTCCTCATTAATAGTTGTGCATCAAGTTGTTTATCAAACTCCAAGGCAACAGAAACAATAATCAAAAGTCCTGTCGCGCTGAACGCATTAACTAAAATTGAGTCTCCCCCAATTCCTTTGAATATCAAATTTGGAACAAGCGCAATGAACGCCAAGAAAATTGCACCAAATAGGATAACTCTGTTTGAAATCTTTTTTAAATAATCTGATGTTGGTTTTCCTGGTCTAACGCCTGGAATGAAACCGCCGTTTTGTTGAATTTGCTTGCTGATATCATCAGGATTGAATGTGATCTGCGCATAGAAATATGAGAAGAACAAAATCAAAAGTGAAGAAACAATAATGTATGGCCAAGAGCCGCTTCCCATCCACGTGTTATACCAAGCCATAGCCGAAGAATTTGGAGCAAAAATGCTCATAATAAGTTGTGGGAAGGTCAAGATTGCACTTGCAAAGATAATTGGCATAACGCCGGAAGCGTTAACTCTAATTGGAATGTTTGTGCTTTGACCGCCATAAACTTTTCTTCCTCTAATTTGCTTTGCATACTGAACTGGAACTTTTCTCTCAGCAAGGTCAACAAAGACAATTAATGCAAAGATTAAAATAACCGCTGCTAGGAAAATTAAAAGTGTCCAAAGGCCATTTAAATCTCCTGCTGCAATGGATTCAATGTTAGCCAAAATTGCCATGCCAGCAGAACTTAAAATACCAACAAAAATTAAAAGTGAAAGTCCGTTTCCTATTCCAAGCTCAGTAATTCTCTCTCCAAGCCAAACAGTGAACATTCCGCCTGCTACTAGAACAACAACAACAATCATAGCCGTCAACCATTGAGGCGAACCGCTCCAAAGCATTCCAGCCTCAATTGTGTCTCCAAAGCCAACGACAATTCCAATTGCTTGGGCAACAGAAAGAATTAAAGCAGCCCATCTCGTATATTTGGAAAGCTTTTTCCTTCCCTCTTCGCCTTCTTTTGAAAGCCTTTGCCAACTTGGAATTGCAATTGCAAGCAATTGAATTATGATTGACGCACTGATATAAGGCGAAACACCAAGCGCAAGGAAAGCACCATTTGCAAGAGAACCACCGTTAAGTGAACTCAAAAGTGCAAGGAAACTGTTGTCCGTTGCAATTGTTGAGAATGTTTCGGTGTTGATTCCTGGAATTGGAAGCCAACATCCAACTCTGTAAACTAAAAGCAAAAGAAGCGTTATAATTATTTTAACGCGAACTTCTTTTGTTTTCATACACTGTGCAATTTTTCTAAACATTTACCACCTCTGCTTTTCCGCCAGCTTTCTCAATTTTTTCTTTTGCGGATGCAGAGAATTTTTGTGCTTTAACAACAAGTGGTTTTGTTAATTCTCCGTTGCCTAAAACTTTGAGACCATATGGCATAATTTTTCCAATAACTCTGTTTTCATATAACAATTCTTGAGTTATTTCTGTATTAGCATCAAATTTCTCAAGGTCTCCAACGTTGACAATTGAAAACTCCTTGTCAAAATTAGCGTTGTTGAACCCGCGGATTTTCATCCTTCTAATAAGTGGAAGTTGGCCGCCTTCAAAACCTGGGCGAACTCCTCCGCCACTTCTAGCGTTTTGACCCTTGTGACCCTTTCCGCTTGTTTTGCCAAGGCCGCTTCCAATTCCTCTTCCAAGCCTCTTTTCTTTAAAGCGAGAATTTGGCGCAGGTTGTAAATTTTGAATATACATTTTCCCCTCCTTAAACTTCCTCAACAACAACTAGGTGTTTAACATGGAATAAACTTCCGCGAATGCTAGCGTTGTCTGGAAGAAGTTTTGTTTGGTTTAATTTAGTAAGCCCCAAAGCTTCCAAAATTTTAGCTTGTTTTTTGTTGTAGCCAATGGCGCTTCTAACATATGTTACTTTTAACATCTTTTTCTTTTCTGCCATAATATCACCTCTTATAGCTCATCAACAGATTTCCCGCGAGCAAGTGCAACCTCTTCCTTTGTTCTAAGGCTCATAAGAGCTCTTAAAGTTGCCTTAACACAGTTAATCTTATTTGTTGAACCATGAATTTTAGTAACGATATCTTTAATTCCAGCAAGTTCCAAAACAGCACGCGCACTTCCGCCTGCGATAACACCGGAACCTTCCTTTGCAGGAAGCATTAAAACAGTGCTTGTGCCATATTTTCCAACAACATCGTGTGGAATAGTTCCGTTAATAACGTTAATCTTTTTCATGTTGTTTTTAGCTTGAAGAGTTGCCTTGTCAATTGCAGAAGGAACTTCTTTTGCTTTGCCTGTTCCAATTCCAACAGTTCCTTTCCTGTCGCCAACAACAACAACTGCGCTAAAGCGCATTGTTCTTCCGCCTTTAACAACTTTTGTAACACGTCTAACGCAAACCAAAAGTTTGTCAAACTCGCTCTCTTCGCGCCTTCTTTCGCGGCGCTCGCCCTGTTGTTTTTTGTCTCGCTTAAAGTCGTCGCGGCGTTTCTTTTCTTCTTTAACAACATCAACGCCAGCTTCTTGGACTTCAACGTTTTCAACTTTAACTTCTTCGCTCATAAATCCTCCTAAAACTCTAAGCCAGCTTCTCTAGCTCCGTCTGCAAGAGCTTGAACTCTTCCGGTGTAAAGATAGCCGCCTCTGTCAAAAACAACAGTTTTGATTTTTTTCTTTAAAGCGCGTTTTGCAAGTGTTTGGCCAACAATTTTAGCCTGTTCTTTTCTGTTTTTGCCTTCAAAGGTTTTCTTTCCAGCAAGTTCTTTATCAATTGTTGAACAAGAAACTAAAGTTACGCCCTTTTCATCGTCGATAATTTGCGCATAAATTCCATTTAAGCTTCTGTAAACAGCAAGCCTTGGAGAGTTAGCTGTTCCAAAAACCTTGTTTCGAATTCGAGCATGTCGATCTTTTCTAATTTGATTTTTATCTCTCTTATTAATCATTTTTCGCTCCTTTATTTCTTGCCCTTACCAGCAGTTTTACCCTGCTTTCTAATGACAACTTCATCATCATATCTAACGCCATAGCCATGATATGGCTCAACTGGCCTTAAATCGCGAATGTTTGATGCAAGTTGGCCGACTTTTTGTTTGTCTATTCCCGAAATTTTGATGTCTGTTGCTGTTGGACATTCAATTTTAATTCCTTCTGGTTCAACAACCTCAATTGGGTGGGAATATCCAAGGTTCAAAACAAGTTTATTGCCTTGCTTGTTAACCTTATAACCAACGCCTTTAATTTGAAGATTTCTGCTAAATCCTTCCTTAACGCCCTTAACCATATTGGCAATAAGCGCTCTGTAAAGGCCGTGCTTAGCTTTAACTTCATTTTGATCGTTTTTTCTTGTAAGAGTGATTGTGTTGTTTTCAATGCTAATTGAAACATCACTAAATTCTTGAGAAAGCGTTCCAAGCGGGCCTTTAATGGTTATAACATTTCCTTCAACTTGTGCGCTAACACCATCTGGCATGTGTATTGGACTTCTACCTATTCTAGACATACTAACCTCCTACCAGACGTAAGCAAGAACTTCGCCACCAACTTTAAGCTTTCTTGCTTGCTTGTCTGTTATAATTCCTTTGTTTGTTGAAAGAATTGCAATTCCCATTCCGCCAATAACTTCTGGAAGTTTGTCAACCCCAGCATAAACTCTTAGCCCAGGTTTTGAAATTCTTTTAAGGCCATAGATAACGCTGTTTCCGTTGTTATCATATTTGATTTCAATTTTAAGATATTTAATCTTTTTGTCCTCAACAGTTTCAAAAGACTTGATATATCCTTCATCTAATAAAATCTTTGCAATTGCTTCCTTTTCCTTAGAAACTGGAACTAAAACGCTTTCATGTTTAGCTGTAATTGCGTTTCTAAGTCTTGTTAGCATATCTGCTATTGGGTCTGTAACTATCATATCTTCCTCCCTACCAACTAGCCTTTTTCATGCCAGGGATTTCACCTTTGCTTGCCTTTTCGCGGAAGCAAACCCTGCAAAGACCATATTTTTTCAAAACTGCGTGTGGACGGCCACAAATTTGGCAACGTGTGTATTCACGTGTTGAATATTTCTGTTTCTTTTGTTGTTTTTCAATTAATGCTTTCTTTGCCATCTTTCCCTCCTATCTGTCCCCAAAAGGCATTCCAAGCGCCTCTAAAAGCGACAATGCCTCGGAATCTGTTTTTGCAGTTGTAACAATCATAACGTCAAAACCTCTAATTTTTTCAATTTTGTCGTAATTGATTTCTGGAAAGATAAGCTGTTCTTTAATTCCAAGCGCATAATTCCCCTTTCCGTCAAAGGATTTTCTAGAAACTCCTCTAAAATCCCTAACTCTTGGAAGTGCAATCGAAATCAACTTGTCAAGAAACTCATACATTCTTTCACCACGCAAAGTTACTTTTGCGCCAATTTTCATTCCCTGTCTAACTTTGAAGTTTGAAATTGCCTTCTTTGCCTTTGTTGCAACTGGTTTTTGCCCAGAAATTACAGCAAGCTCGTCAATTGCAATTCCCAAACTCTTGGAGTTGTCTTTAACATCTCCAAGCCCCATGTTGAGAACAATTTTCTCAAGTTTTGGAACTTCGTTTACGTTTTTATATCCATGAAGCTTCATAAGTTCTGGAACAATTTCTTTTTTATAAACATCTTTTAATCTAGCCATTGTTTTTCCTCCTTATTTAGCTTTTCATCTGATTTTTTTGTTGTTTTTGCCGCAGGTTTTGTTGCGGTTTTTGTTGTTTTTGCAGCTGTTGTCTTAGATGCTGCTGTTTTAGCTGTCTTTGGTTTGGTTTCTGCAGTTGCTGCTTTTTTCTCTGCCTTTTCCTCTGCTTTTGCTGCTTTGGAATCTTTCTTAACAGCTTTTACATGCTCTTTATCCAAACTTGCGCCACATTTTTTGCAAACTCTTGCCTTTTTCCCGTCAACAAGTTTGTGGGAAATTCTTGTTGCCTTATCGCAAGTTGGGCAAACAACCATAACATTTGAAGAATCAATTGGATTTGTTTGTTTGATAATTCCGCCCTTGTCTTGCGCAGAACGTGGTTTTTTGTGTTTAGAAACAACGTTAACGCCTTCAACAACAACTCTTTGGGTTTTTGGAGAAGTTTCTAAAACCTTTCCCCTCTTTCCCTTTTCTTTTCCTGCTATAACAACTACGTTATCGCCCTTTTTAATTTCCATTTCTTCCTCCTATAGTACTTCCGGTGCAAGGGAAATTATTTTCATGTAGTTCTTATCACGAAGCTCTCTTGCAATAGGCCCGAAAATACGCGTTCCTTTTGGTTGTTTTTGGTTGTCGATGATAACTGCTGCGTTGTCGTCAAAGCGAATGTGGCTTCCATCTGGCCTTCTAAGTCCTTTTGATGTTCTAACTATAACTGCCTTAACAACATCTCCCTTCTTAACAACTCCGCCAGGAATTGCAGATTTAACTGATGCAACAATGACATCTCCAATGTTCCCGCTTCGTCTGTAAGACCCGCCAAGAACTCGAATACACATGATTTGTTTTGCGCCGGTGTTGTCGGCAACTTTTAATCTTGTTTGTGGTTGAACCATTTTTTCACCTCCTACTTCGCTTTCTCAACGATTCTTACTAAACGATTGTATTTGTCTTTGCTAAGCGGCCTTGTTTCCATAATTTCAACAGTGTCGCCAACTCCACAAACGTTTTCTTCATCGTGAACTTTATATTTCTTTGTGCTTTTAACAACTTTCTTGTAAATTGGGTGCTTTTTATTCTCAACAATTGCAACAACAACGGTCTTGTCCATTTTGCCTGCGCTAACGACAATTCCTTGTTTTGTTGGCCTTCTATTTCTAATTTCTTTTTCCATAAAACTTCTCCTTACCCATTAACCTTTTTAATTTCTCTTTCGCGAAGAATGGTTTTAACTCTTGCAATGTCCTTCTTAATGTTGTGAAGTTGCATTGGGTTTGCCAAGTTCCCCGTTGCATGTGAGAATCTAAGGTTAAATAGTTCAGCTTTCAACTGTTGTTCTTTTGTAATCAATTCTTCTGTTGTTAAATTCTTAATATCATTTATTTTCATACAGCACCACCTTCAACTACGGTCTCGTCCTGCTTTTTAACAATTTTTACCTTGCAAGGAAGTTTGTGTCCGCCAAGTCTAAGCGCTTCTCTTGCAACTGCCTCTGGAACGCCGCCAAGTTCAAAAAGAACTCTTCCTGGTTTAACAACTGCAACCCAGAATTCTGGAGAACCCTTTCCGCTTCCCATTCTTGTTTCAGCAGGTTTCTTTGTAACTGGTTTATCTGGGAAAATTTTAATCCAAACTTTTCCGCCTCTTTTTGTGTAACGTGTTATAGCAATTCTGGCAGCTTCAATTTGATTGGATTTAATCCAACACGGCTCTGTTGCAACCAAACCAAACTCGCCGTAGGTAATTTGATTTCCTCTTGTTGCAACGCCCTTCATTCTGCCTCTGTGAACACGTCTTCTTTTAACTCTCTTAGGCATTAACATTAGTTCATACCTCCTTTGTTGTCGGCCGTTTTCTTCCCAAGGATTTCTCCTTTATAAATCCAACACTTAACTCCAAGCTTTCCATAGTTTGTAAACGCTGATGCAACGCCATAATCTATGTCTGCCCTAAGAGTGTGGAGAGGAAGAGAACCTTCCATATAATTTTCTGTTCTTGCAATTGTGTTTGCGCCGTCAACAACGCCGCTAACTTGAACCTTGCAACCCTTTGCTCCCGCTTTCATAACGCGTTGAATTGCTTGTTTTAAAGCTCTTCTAAAAGCAACACGTTTTTCAAGCTGGCTTGCAATTCCTTCTGCAACTAAAACTGCGTCCAAGTCTGGTTTTTTAACTTCTTTAACATTTACGAAAAGAGTTTTTGCGCCAACCATTTTTGCAAGTTCTTTTTTGATCTCATCAACGCCTGCACCCTTTGTTCCAATTAACATTCCTGGGCGCCCTGTGTTGATTGTTACAACAACTTTTGTTGCTGTTCTTTCAATTTCAATGCTTGAAATTGCACAATTATAGTATTTTTTCTTAACAAAAGTTCTAATGCTGTCATCTTCTTTTATGTTTTTTGCAAAATCTTTCTTATTTGCATACCATGAAGATTGCCAACCTTTATTAACTCCAATTCTAAGTCCAACTGGACTAACTTTTTGTCCCATCTTGCGCCTCCTACTCTTTCACGTCAAGCACAATTGTTATGTGGCTTGTTCTTTTTAACATTCTGTCTGCTCTTCCTCTTGCCCTAATGTTAAGCCTTTTCATTGTTGGCCCTGGGCAAGCATATGCTTCTGCAACAAACAAGTCTGCCCTGTTTAGGCCCTTGTTGTTTTCTGCGTTTGCAATTGCAGATTTTAAAAGGTTGAAACATTCTTTTGCTGCAAATTGAGGAGAATTTTCCAAAATTGCAAGGGCTTCTTCCGCCTTTTTGCCTCTAACCATGTCCAAAACAATTCTAACCTTAGATGGGCTCATGCGAACATATTTAACTTTGGCATATGGACGATTATCTTTGTTTGCTTTTCTAGCCTCGGCTTTTTCTCTAATTCTTGTTGCCATCTTTCTCCTCCTACTTCTTCATTGCGGCAACTTTACCGCCCGACTTTTTCTGGCCAGCATGGCCTCTGAATGTTCTTGTTGGAGCAAATTCTCCAAGTTTGTGGCCAACCATCTCTGCTGTGCAGTAAACAGGAACATGTTTCTTTCCGTTGTAAACAGCAAATGTTGTTCCAACAAATTCTGGATAGATGACCGACGAACGGGACCATGTTTTAATTGGTTTTTTGTTTCCAGATGCATTGTTCTCTTCAACTCTTTTCAAGAGCCTATCGAACACATAAGGTTGTTTCTTTAACGATCTACTCATATTCCTCTCTCCTACTTCTTCCTCTTAACAATCAACTTGTTAGAAGCTTTGTTTTTCTTTCTTGTTCTAAGTCCAAGAGCTGGTTTGCCCCATGGAGTAACAGGCGAAGCCATTCCAACTGGGCTCTTTCCTTCACCTCCGCCGTGTGGGTGGTCGTTAGGATTCATAACAACACCACGAACGGTTGGCCTAATTCCCATGTGCCTCTTTCTTCCTGCTTTTCCAAGAGAAACAAGTTCATGATCCAAATTTCCAACTTGGCCGATTGTTGCACGGCATCTTGTCAAAACTTTTCTCATTTCGCCGCTTGGCATTCTAAGCGTTGCATATTTTCCTTCTTTTGCCATGAGCTGAACTTCCGCACCTGCACTTCTTGCAAGTTGTCCGCCCTTTCCTGGTTGAAGTTCAATGTTGTGGACAATTGAACCAACAGGAATTTTTTCAAGTGGAAGCGCATTTCCAACCTTAATTTCTGCGCTCTCACCACTCATGACAACATCGCCAACATTTAAGCCGATTGGAGCAAGGATATACCTCTTTTCTCCGTCTGCATAATTTAAAAGTGCAATGTAAGCTGTTCTGTTTGGGTCATATTCAATTGATGCAACTTTTGCAGAAACTCCGTCTTTGTTCCTTTTGAAATCAATAATTCTATATTTTCTTCTATTCCCGCCGCCGATATGACGAACAGTTATTTTACCTTGAGCATTTCTTCCCGCTGTCTTTTTAATTGGGGAAAGCAAGCTCTTTTCTGGCTGAGTTTTTGTTACCTCTTCAAAGGTTGCAGAAGAATAAAACCTTCGGCCAGCACTTGTTGGATTACTTTTTCTAATAGCCATAACTTTAATCTCCTTTTAACCTTAAGATAAACTTTCGAAGAATGCAATTGGTTTAGAATCTTTCTTCAATGTTACAATTGCCTTTTTATAGTCGCTTGTTCTTCCAACTGTTCTTCCCTTTCTTGTGTTTTGGGTTTTTTCATGCCCTTTAACCATTACTGTGTTAACTTTTTCAACTTGAACATTAAAAATTTCTTCAACAGCGTTTCTAATGTCAACTTTTGTTGCGTTTTTGTCAACAACGAATGTATAGATTTTATCGCTAATCTTTGCATAACTCTTTTCTGATAAAAGAGGTTTTTTAATGATATCGTAAGCGTTCATTAGTTATATGCCTCCTCTAAAGATTTGACAGCATCTTTTGTTAAAACAATTTTGTTGTTTGCAACAACATCGTATGTTGACAAAAGGTCTGCAATTTGAATTTTAACATTTTGAAGGTTTCCAGAAGCTCTAAGAGCATCTTCATTTTTAACATCTGTTACAATAACAACAGATTTATCTAATTTAAGTGCCTCCAAAAATTTTACAACTTCTTTTGTCTTTGGCTCTGAAAGTTTAAACTCATCTAAGAATATAACTTCTTTTTGTCTAAGCTTTTCGCTGAGCGCAGAAGCAAAAGCAATCTTTTTAACTTGTTTGTTTAATTTTTTAGAAAAATCTCTTGGTTTTGGCGCAAAAACAACTCCGCCGCCTTTGTATTCAGGAGATTTTGTTGAGCCGTGTCTTGCTCTTCCTGTGTGTTTTTGCCTGTAAGGCTTCTTTGCGTGGCCTCTAACTTCGCTTCTTGTAAGCGCCGATTTTGTTCCCTGTCTTTGGTTTGCATTGTAAGCAACAACAACTTCATGAATTAGTGGCTCGTTATAATCAATTGCGAAAAGGTTGTCGGAAAGTTTAATTTTGCCAACTTCTTCGCCGTTCATGTTAACTAATTTTGCTGAAACTGCCATATTTCCTCCTACCTTTTAACCGCTTCTTTAATTGTAACAATTGATCCCTTTGGCCCTGGAAGGCAACCTTTTATTAGAAGAATGTTTCTTTCTGAATCAACTTTAACAACTTCAAGATTTTGGATTGTAACTTTTTCCGCGCCATATTGCCCTGGCATTTTTTTGTTTTTGAAAACTCTAGATGGCGTGCTGTTTGCACCCATTGAACCAACTTCCCTGTGAACAGGGCCAACGCCGTGGGTCATCTTAAGCCTGTGAGCATTCCATCTTTGAATGGTTCCTGTAAAGCCTCGTCCTCTTGTTGTTCCAGAAACGTCAACAATATCTCCCTCTGTGAAAATATCTGCCTTAATTTCTGAACCAATTTCAAATCCGCTTGCGTCTTCAAATTTAAATTCTCTTAAAATTTTGTGTGGACCAATGTTTGCCTTTTTCAAAACTCCAAGTTGTGGCTTGTTCAATCTGTTTTCTTTCGTTTGATTAAAAGCAACAACCAAAGCCTCATATCCGTCCTTATCAATTGTCTTTTTTCTAACAACTGCGCATGGACCTGCCTCAACAACCGTAACCGGAACAACTAAACCGTCAGGCGTGAAGATTTGGGTCATGCCAAGTTTTTTGCCTAATATTGCTTTTTTCATGTTATCTTCTCTCCTTATAGTTTAATTTTAACGTCAACACCAGCAGGCAAGTCAATTTTCATAAGTGAATCAACCGCTTTTTGGGTTGGGCTGTAAATGTCAATCATTCTCTTGTGAGTTCTGCACTCGAATTGTTCGCGGCTGTCCTTGTGTTTGTGTGGCGAACGAATGATTGTAACAACTTCCTTATCTGTTGGAAGTGGAATTGGCCCAGCGACTTTTGAACCATTTTTGTTTGCTGTTTCAATGATTTTTGCGCAAGCTAAATCTAGCAAAACATGGTCATAGGCCTTAAGTTTAATTCTTATTTTTTGCGATGCCATTTTATTTCCTCCTGTCTAAACTGTTTCTCCCCTAACTTCGCGACTTAAAAAAAATAATTGCCAATTCCCAGGCCAGTTTCAGCCATTTTGCTGACTTAGCCCCTTTTGGATTGGGTTTTATTTAACAACGATTCCGTGTGTGTCGCGCCGGCAGTTAAAAAAAATTGCTTTTTTCCGGGGGCGCTTTGGTCTTGCCAAAACTTGTCGATATGAATTCTCTTCCTTGACGCTCGCATAGCCAACGGAAGTAACCTCATATGTCAATCCAAACTGCCGTAGCATGGGTATAATACACCAAACAAAAAACAATGTCAACTATTTTTTAAAAAATTTTTATTGAATTTAAACTTCTTCGCGAGGAATAAATATATAATAGATATATCTCCTCTCTCTTACTAACTTAGTTTAATAACAATTTTTTTTGCTTTTGCTATTGACAAAGGCCTAAAATAAAGTTATAATAAGGCGAACCTAGTAAAAGAAAGAAAAAAATTAGGAGTATTGATATGGCAAATAATGTACTTTTAGCTATGATGCAGGCAGTTCGTCTTGCAGTTTCAATGCAATCCGGCATGAATGAATACGCAGAAAGAGATTACACAGAAGATGTACAAAAAGCGCTTGAAGCTTCAAATGCAACTTCTTATTCTTTTGTCAATGAAGAGGAAAGAGGAAACGATTTAGACCAATATGGTTTTGCTTTCTCTGCTTCTGAAGAACAAGCTGAAGAAGAAGGCTTAACGGGCGGCGGAGACGGAAACGAGCCTGAACAGAAATCTGGTTTAGACGACTTGTTTGGCCAAATGGAAGACAGCGCTCATGACACAGCTGGCGACATTGACGAACAAGATTGGAGCAACATGACAGACGCTGAAAAGGCTTCAGAGCTTCTTCTTCGTGCAAATGCTTTGGTAGACAACTATGGCGATATTTTAGGCTCAGACGACATTACCTCTGATTCTCTTGACGACTTTGTAAACAACCTAAGAGACACTGTTAACAATTCTGATAATGATGAATTTAGAGATGACGCAAACGATTTCTTAAGAAATTATGACGCAGCAAACAACTTTGAGCAAGATTCGCAAGATCAAAACACTCCAGCACAAGACCCAGCTCAGGGAGATTTCGTTGGTTCAGATGGCAGTTCGCCTGTTGAGGCATATGACGAACAAAGAATTGAATTTTGGACGATTATTGCTTCTCTTGGGTTGGCAGCAGTTGCTGTTGTTACAGTCCCTTCTGTAATTAAAGCGGCAAACAGAGGCATTTCACTTAGAAACAATGGAACAAGATATTTAATTGGCCAAAGCTCCTTAAAAGAGGCTAAAAAATTATCTAAACTAAACAAAAAAGTTAAAAAGGCCCAGGATAAATTAAGCAAGAAACCTACGAGCGTTAGATTGCGCAAAAAACTTGAAAAAGTTGTAAGCAAAAGAAATGACTATGCAAAATCCTGCTACATTGCTTCATCAACCAAGAAAGCAAACTTTGAATACCTTGAGAAATATGCGAAAAAAGCCTTGAAAAGCGCTCGCTATGGAAACAAGGAATACACAAATAAAGAAAATTTAACTTCAAGCAACTATAAAAATCTTATGAAAGCTGTTCGCATGTATGCGAAAGCTCAGCAAGAGTCCAGCTCAAGCAAGAAGAGCAAGCTTATGGACAAGGCGGCGAAAATTGCAAAAGACATAACCCTTGCAGACGGAAGCCTTTACTACGGCGCAAATGTTATGAAGCTTGGAAAGGACACCTACCCTATCTTCCCACAGAGATACATTTCATCTGGTCTTCTTGAAAATCTTGACAAGGACACTCAAAACTATTTCAATGAAATTTACAAGCTATATCCAACAATGGAAAAAGCAACTTACAGCGGCGAAATTTCATATGAATTAAACGGCGAAACAAAATCCCTTAAATATTCGTTCGACAACATCGCTGCGGCAGATGCAATTAAGGCAGCTCTCTTGGTTGGAATTGATACAAAAGTTGAAGGAATTACAATTAAAGAAACAGTTCAAACTCCAAGAAGGTCTGAAACACAAACAACTGAATACACCGGGGAAGACTGGATCAACCTTCAAAGCGCAATGGCAACAGCTTATGACAGATCTAGAAGATTAATTAACGAAGTTGCAGAAAGAAAAATCTTTGATGTTGAAGTTGTACAAGCTCAAATAACTGCTCCAGTTCAAGAAAACGGACAAACGCGAACAGCTGCCCCAGTTCAAGAAAACGGACAAACGCGAACAGCTGCCCCAGCAGAGAGGCAACAAACATCTAAAGAAAGAACCAATTCAGAATTAACGCGCTATTTCCATCAAGATCAAAACAACGGAATGAGCCTTTAAAAAACAAAAGCCAACACCAAACAAGTTGTTGGCTTTTTTGTTTTGAAAAAATTTAAAAAAGAGTAAAATAGCATTATGAAATTTTTTCTTGGAGAAAATCCCGGTTTTTACATCGGAAATTTACACATAGCATGGTATGGCCTAATTATGGCCTGTTCAATGGCCCTTGCTGTAGTTTTATGTTATTTTTTATTTTCAAAACAAAGAAATGTTAAAAACACAGAAATTCTCTGCTGCGCATTATATGTTCTTCCCTTTGCAATAATTGGCGCGCGGGCTTTTTATGTTGCATTTAACCCAATGGGCGCAAGCTATTCTTTTGTAGACGCCTTAAAAATTTGGGAAGGCGGAATGTCAATTTGGGGCGGCGTTATAGGCGGCTTTATTGGAGTTTGTTTATATTGCTTAATTCATAAGAAAGACCTGCTTTCAATTTGCGACATCATCGCCCCCGCCCTAATTCTTGCCCAAAGCACTGGGAGGTGGGGAAACTTTATAAATCAAGAGGCCCACGGCTGGGAAGTTTTCGACCCAAATTTCTTTGGCCTTCCATTCACCGTTGAAATCAACGGCCATTACTATCTTGCAACTTTTCTCTATGAAGCGGTTTTAAACACAATTGGTTTCATTGTTTTAGTAACACTGCTTTACAAAACTAAAAAGCGCGGTTTGGTTATGTCATGCTATTTGATGTGGTATGGCGTTGTAAGATCTGTTATAGAAACATTTAGAACGGACCAAATGTTAATTGGCTCCCTTCCTTTCTCACAGCTAACGGCAATCATCGCCGCTGTAATCGGCCTTGGGATATTTATATATATTTTTATTCGAGACCACAAAAACAAACAAAAGCAAGCGCTTTTAGCTACAAATGAAAATACCCAAGAAAATTTGGAAAATAATTCAACAAATGAAAATAATAAAAAATTAAAAATTAAAGAAAATAAAAACGGATTTAAAAATAAATTAAAAAATTCTTTAAATAAAATTAAAGAAAAAATAAATTCATTAAAAAATAATAATAAAAAAGAAAATGAAAAAAATATTGAATCAAAAAATAACAACGAAATAATTATTGAAGAAAAAAGCGAAGAAAATCAAGAAAATAATGAAAATAAAAATTAATTAAATCCAAGGCTAACCAAAATTGCAAGGTTGATTGCCCTCATCTTTTGATTGTCTAAGGCAGAAATTTTTTCTTTAAGCCTTCTTTTGTCAATTGTTCTGATTTGCTCTAAAAGGACAACAGAATCTTTTGGAAGTTTATATTCTCGCGCCGAAAGTTCAACATGGGTTGGAATTTTGGCCTTTGAAAGCTGGCTTGTGATTGCGGCAACTATTACTGTTGGGCTGAACTTGTTCCCAACATCGTTTTGAATGATCAAAACAGGACGAACTCCGCCTTGCTCGCTTCCAACAACGGGACTGAGGTCGGCGTAGTATATTTCTCCTCTTTTAATCAAATTTTCCAAATAAAAGTTCCTTTTCGTAATTAAAGTAATCCAGGTTGGTTTGGTCAAATTCTCCAAGCTCGCTAACTGCTCTAAGATATGCTGGGCAAAGCATTGCGTCGCTGATCAAACTTTCCCTCATTGTCATATTATGCAAATCGCTTCTATATTCGTTCAAGATATCTTCTGTTGTTTTTCCAAAAGATGCTGTGTATTGTTCCCAAACGATTTCCTCTCTCATAATTATCTCCTTTAAACAAATCTTTAAACTTAGGTTGCGTAAAAAAAGGACGCTTATTCGTCCTTTTCAAATAAATTGCAAATTCTATTTATCTATAAAGAAATTTAAAACATCTCCCCAATCAAAAACCTCAACAATTTTTTTGTTCAACTTGAACTTTTTGTTTTGACTGTTGAAAAACAGACATTTTATGTTGTTTTCCGAAAGTTGTTTAACACTTAAATAATAGTCATCAATCATGTAGTCAATCTTAAAATCCTTGCAGGCCTTTGTTTTGTCAACCTGCTCATATGCGGCGCCAGAAATTTCAATTCCAAGTTCGCGAAGCCTTCTCTTTGAAATTTCAACTTCCTTGCCAAATCTGCTAGTAATGATATAAAACTCATGCCCTTGTTCTTCCAAAATTTTCAAAACCTCGCAAGCGCCGGGGGTTGGCGGGGCTTTTTCTATTACCTCAAGAACATATCTATCAATAAATTCTTTTGTTTGCTCTTGCGTCCAGCCAAATTTCTTTTGCATGCGAATTTCATTTGGGTCTATAATTTTTGAATTTACTTCTAAATTATAAATATCGCCCAAAACTTTGTAACTTAATTCCGTGTCAAAAACAACGCCGTCTAAATCTAAGCCAATTTTCATGTTTTCTCCTAATATAATTTATTTTCTCAATTTTTTTAAATTTATTTTAAATAATTTAGCTAATTTATTGAATTTAATAATTAAATTATTCCATATAATTTATTTTCTTATTAGTTTTTTTCGCATATTCAATTTCAGACCTTGTGCTCTCTCCAATATACCCGCCCTTGTTTATAACAAAAATTTCGTCAGCCATGTCAATTTTTCGTTTATGAATGTCGTCCAACATCGCTTTTGTTTCGCTTGACAAAACTTTCTCTTCGGAGCCGCTAAACATTCCAACGGAAATAACAATGTTTCCTTCCAAGGTCAATCTTTCCTGCTCCCTAATAAAATCATCTTTGAATTTTGTGCTTCCGCAAAGAGTTATGACCTTATATTTTCCTTCCATTTCTTCCTCTTTTTTATTATATCATTCAACTATTAATATTTGCAAATATTATTAGGTATAAAACATATGTTTAGCGCCTAATAAAGAATACCAAACTAAAAAATCCGCGTCTAAAAAGCTTATTTATTTAGCAAAGCTACCATTCAAGCTAAAGGTCAAATATTTAATGGCGCTAGTTTAGCCTCACATGTTAACATCAACCTGAACTTTTCTTTCTTCTCTTTTATTTTTTATTTCAAAAACAATCAGAACCTGAGAAAAAAAAGAAAAAGTGAAAAAATAAGAAATAAAAAGCAATAAAAAAATCCGCACCTAAAAGGTTCGGATTGTTTTTGTTTGGTGCGGACGCCGGGACTTGAACCCGGACGATGTTACTCACAAGATCCTTAGTCTTGCGCGTCTGCCAATTCCGCCACGACCGCATTTCCAGCATGAGTAATATAACACAGTTTTCGTGCGGTGTCAAGGAATTTAATTAAATTTCTTTGCGCAAAATGTCCCCTGCTTTAAGCGGCAAGGCTGTTTTAATGTAAAGCTTTTGCTGAACGTCTTTAGCGTCTAGAATCTCATTTCCAGACATATCCGAAATTGAGCAAATCTCAAATTTTTTGTTAAAAGTTTCGTTTGGAGAAAGAACTTCAAGCGTGTCGCCAACTTTAAACCTGTTTCGCTGCTCAACCAAAACTTTTCCGTCCCTTGCATCTTCCAGCGCAACGGCAACAAATTCGTGGGAAGATTTTGGCATTGAGCTTTCCAAACACTCGCTTTCGTCTCGCCCAAAATAGAAACCTGTTGTGTAGTTTCTGTGGCTTGACTTAAGCGTTTCCCTCTCAAGCTCTTTTGGAATTTCAAGCCCCTTTTCAAGCAGGTCAAGCGCCCGCCTGTATGCATTTACAACGTTTGCAACATAGTAAGAAGATTTCATTCTCCCTTCAATTTTAAGGCTAAAAACGCCGGCTTCTTGAAGCTGTTTGAGGTGCTCTAGCATATTCAAATCCTTGGAATTTAAAATATATGTTCCCCTCTCGTCTTCTTGAATTTCATAAGCCTCGCCCCTTCTATCCTTTGTTGTAATTAAGTATTCCCATCGGCAAGCCTGAACACATTCGCCGCAATTTCCGTCCCTTCCGGTTAAAAAGTTTGAAAGCAAGCAGCGGCCTGAATAGCTTATACACATTGCTCCGTGGACAAAGGCCTCAAGCTCGATTTCTTTCGGAAGAAAATCCCTAATTTCTTTAATTTCTTGAAGTGAAAGCTCACGCGCAAGAACAATCCTCTTCGCTCCCAATTTAACAAACTCGCTTGCAGTGTATTTGTTTGTAACATTTGCCTGAGTGCTGACATGAATTTCAAGCTTTGGAGCAAACTTTTTAACAAATGAAATAACGCCAAGGTCGCTTACAATAACGCCCCAAACGCCAATTCCCTCCAAAAATTTTAAATATTCTCCAAGCCCTTCAAAATCTCTGTTATGGGCAACAATGTTAACTGTTACATAAACTTTTTTGCCCATTTCTTTTGCATAGTCAACAGCCTGTTTCAAACCCTCTTCGTCAAAATTGCCAGCAAAAGCGCGAAGCCCAAATTTCTTCCCGGCAATGTAAACAGCGTCTGCTCCAAAATAAAACGCTGTTTTTAATTTTTCAAAATTACCTGCTGGCGCTAAAAGTTCCATCTTCTCCTCCGTTTTCAATTTGATTTTTATTTTCCCCTTTACTTTTCCAATTAATTGCCCCAAGAGAATTAAACACAAGGCTAAAGAAAAACCCTCCCGCAACTGGAATCATTGAAACTCCTCCCCCTTCGCCGCGAATTAGTGGCATTAGCCAAAGCAAAATTAAAAGCGTGTTTGCTAGTAGATAGAAATAAAACATTCTTCTGTCCCTTCTAAGCTGAAGATAGTTTGGAATTGCACAGAAAAAGAAACAAATTGTTGCAAGGATTGTATACGGCGTTTTAAGCGCATTTAAAGCAAAGAAACGCGAAACGCAAAAAACAAAATCACAGGCAACAAAAATTAAAAATTCTTTAATAGAAATTTTGTTTTGCGAAACATAAACGCCTTCTTTGCTTCTGTTTTTTAAATATTGCCAAACACTAAAAAACAAAATTGGAAGAACAAACAAACAGTTAAAAATAACTTCTCCCCAGTTTTTAGAGAGGACAGAAACTGCAATATAAAGCCCAACGCTAGCAATTCCAAAAATTGGCGCAACCCAAAGTTTTGAACAGGTTGAAAAAAGATAGATCAAGAAAAAAATTGTGTAAATAATTGTTAAAACATCGCTTTTAAAAACTATTGAAAGAGTTAAAAGCGCAACAAGCCCAATAAAAAAGGCTATTAAATTTAATAAATTGTTTTTAACAAACTCCTTGGCTTTTGTTTTCATCTAAATAAGTTCTTCCCATTGTTTAATAAATTTTCTTGCTTGATCAAACGCCTTTTGGAAAGGCTCTTTACTCCTTAAATTTGCCCCCGCATCGAAAAGAAGTTCAATTGGAGGCTTTGTTGAACCAGAGGATAGAAATTTAATATATCTTTCCGGCTCTTTTGGAATTATTTCGTCAACCAAATATATTGCCGCAATCATTCCAATTGCATATTTATATACATAAAACGCGTTGTAGAAATGAGGAATTCTTGACCATTCATATTTGATTTCCGGAATTAATTTAACATTCTTCCCAAAATATTTTCTGTTCAAGTCATAATAGAAATTGTTTAAAACCTCCGCCGAAATTGGAAGAGAATTTTCAAATGTTTCGTGAGCAAATTGTTCAAATTCGCTAAACATTGTTTGGCGGAAAACCGTGGACTTAAATTCGCTTAGAAAGTGGTCAAAATAATAGATTTTTTCTGCGCTTGTCTTTGCATTTTTTTGAAGATATTTAAGCAAAAGCATTTCATTTACAATGCTTGCAACTTCTGCAACAAAAATTTTATAGCCCGCTTGGTCGTAATTTTGGCTTTTGTTTGAGAAATATGTGTGCATGCTGTGGCCAAGTTCATGGGCAAGCGTGAAAAGGCTTTGGGTGTTTCCAACAAAATTCAACAGCAGTACAGGGTTCTTTCCATATGCTCCCCAAGAAAATGCGCCGCTGTCCTTGTTTTTGTTTGGATATTTATCAATCCACCTTTCTGCTTTTGCCAAATCCAAAATTTTTGAGTATTCTTCGCCAAGAGGCTTGGTTGCCTTTTTAACAATTTCAAAAGCTTCGTCGAAGCTATATTTTTTTTCAACTTCTTTTTCTGGCGCAAACTGATCGAATATCGCAAAATTTGGAAGGTTTTGACTCTTCTTTTTTAAGTCATAATAGTCATATATTACATCCAAATTTTCGTTGACGCAAGCAATAAGCTTGTCATAAACTCGCCTGTCTGCCTCCTCCAAGAAAATTGATTTATCCAAACAATTTTTATATTTAGATGCCCTTGCATAAAAAACATTTGACTTAATTTCACTAATGTAATTCGAAGCCAAAAAGTTGTTAAACTTTCCATATTCACCATTTAGCGCTTTAAGCGTGTTTTTTCTAAGCGTTCTATCCTTGCTTTGCATAAGTTGCATGTAATTTGAATGGTTTAGTTCATGGGATTTTCTCTTTGAATCATAGACCTTTGGAAATTTTAGGTCTGCATCGTTAAACAAGTCGAAATTATCTGAAAACCCGCTTGCCATGTCCGAGCTCATTGACAAAATTCTTTCTTCTTTTTCGGAAAGAATGTGTTTTTTATTCCTCAAAATGTCTTTGAAATAATTTTTAAACTGGCTGTTTTCGCCAAGTTTTTTTAAAAGAGAATTTGGATTTTTCTTTATTTCAACGCTAACAAAGGCCGATTTGGTTGAAAACTGGCTAATAAGCGTTCCAACTTGCGTTTGGCGCTCTTGATAAAGCGAATTTCCCGCATCTTCTCTTGTTTTAAGAACGGCGTAAACATAGAGAACCTCAAGGCGTTTTGAAATCTCTTGATCTCTTTCCAAACATTCCAAAATTGTTTTTTCGTCCTTCAACTTCCCGCGATAGCCGGCCAAAAAATCCGTTTGAGTTTTTAGGTAGTTAAATTCATTTAGAAATTCAGCATCATCTTTAAAATATCCGCTAAGGTCCCACTTGTCCTTTTCTTAAATCTCGATTCTTTTTTTCACAAAAGCCTCCTAAATTTTTGAAAGATTAAACCTTGTCAATGGCAATTTTGCCTATGGAATAACTTTAAAACTCATCTTTTGTTTTGTTGTTGGGTGGACAAATTCAAGTTTATATGCCCAAAGGGCAAGATTTTGTTTTTTTGTTTCTCCTCCATACTTCCAATCCCCAAAAACGGGGGCTTTCAACGCGGCCATTTGAACTCGAATTTGATGACTTCTTCCCGTTAAAAGTTTAATTTTTGCAAGGGTTAGAGGCGGATTTTGGCTAAAATCTGTTTCCAAAACTTCAAAAATTAGTTCTGCCTTCTTTGCACCCTCCTCGCTCATTGGAACTATTTTTACGATGTTGTTTTCCTCATCCTTTTTTAAATAATTGACAATTTTTTTTGTTTTAAGCGGAAGTTGGCCTTTTAAAACAGTTAGATATTCCTTTTTCATTGTTCCGTCTTGAATTTGCGCCGAAAGCCTTGAGGCCGCCTTTGATGTCTTTGCAAAAACCATAATCCCGCCTGTTGGCCTGTCAAGCCTGTGAACAAGGCCAACATAAACATTGCCCGGCTTGTTATATTTCTCTTTTATATATGCTTTGACCATGGAAAGAAGATCCAAATCCTTTGAACTGTCCTCCATTGTTGGAACGTTTTGGGGCTTTATAACAACAATTATGTGGTTGTCTTCATAAATTACATCAAGTTGCTCCATTTCATCTCCTTAAAAAGTTAAAAGGCCGCTTGCGCCGCACGGCAAAATTATTTTTTCATCGGTTGGAAGGCCAACCTCATAGGCGCTGCAATTTCCATTGAAATTTGAGTTCAAAAGCAAAATATTCTTTAAAACTTGGGGTTGAAGGCCGGTTGTGTAAGAATTTATTAAAACAAAAAGGCTGTTTTCTGAAAGAAGTTTAAAACATAGGGAAACAAAATCGAAAAGATTTTCTTCAATTTTCCAAATTTCGCCGCTTGGCCCTCGCCCATAGGAAGGAGGATCCATAATTATTGCATCATACTTATTTCCTCTTCTAATTTCCCGCTGAACAAATTTTTTGCAGTCGTCAATTATGAACCTAACATTTTTGTCTTCCAATTTTGAAAGCCTAAGGTTTTCCTTTGCCCTTTCAACCATTCCCTTGCTTGAGTCAACGTGGACAACAGATGCCCCTGCGCTTGCGCAGGCAACTGTTGCTCCGCCCGTGTAGGCAAAGAGGTTTAAAACTTTAACCTCCCGCTTTGCGCCTTTGATTAGTTTAATCATCTTATCCCAATTTGTCGCCTGCTCGGGGAAAAGCCCAGTATGCTTAAAGCCCATTGGTTTTATTTTAAACTTTAAATCTCTCCAACCAACTATCCATTCGCTTGGAAAATTTTTTTTAATTTCCCAGCTTCCGCCTCCGCTGCTAGACCTGTTGTAAACCGCGCAAAGGCTTTTTTCGCTTCTCAAATTTTTCTTTGCCGGCCAAATAACCTGAGGGTCTGGGCGCAAGAGAA